>CAYFIY010000033.1:0-12415 GCA_964343275.1 Hadarchaeota archaeon (SeqCode) | reverse complement strand
CCTATGGCTCATAGGAGACAATTCTCACATGGGAGGTGCAGTAACTTCAGACATTCATCAAGATTTCATTATACCGTGTCCAAACGTGATTCTGGACGAGAAGCTCGTCTTGAAAGACGGAAGAATGATATAAAAAATTAATAATAGGTTCCCCCGGAAATATTTTCGGTTTTATTCTAAGATTCGTTTTATCAAATGAAACTTTTGTTTCGACACAATTTGTGCCGGAGGTTAAAATATCGAATTATCCCCCACCTACTAACGGCATAATAACAATCCTATCATCATCTTCAACACGCTTGTCCAATCCGAAAATAGGGACCAAGTTATTATTATGAATAATATTAACTTCATCTCTATCGATCTTGAGATTCAACGTTTTTTCTACTTGCTCAAAAACATCTTTAATGCTGGATCCATCCTTCATGTTTATAGCAAAGTCTTTTGGTGCTGAAGGGTTTTGAGTGGTTCCGTAGAACCTTATCTCTATTTTAATGGCCATATATCATCCGGCTATTTTTCAGGAATTAGACCTTTTTCCGCAAGCTCTCTTGCGATATCTTTCATTCCAAGATGCTCTAAAACTCTTACCGAAGGTTTCCCTGTTTTTACATCCCAGTCATGGAGCTTAAAGTACCCATCTAGCATTGTATTTAGTTCTTCTTCAGTATTAACGGAGGCTTCCTTTTTATCAGACTCGTCATGCATTATTCTCCAGGGTAATCGATGATCTTTTCTGGCGACCCCCAACCTGATATTATAGCAATTTTCAAGAGTGACTATTCTACGACCAGCTTCCATTATTTTAGCTTCATCCATTTTCATTCCAGTGGCATGTTGGAACATTCTCGCCATGTTGTCAGGATTAACTCCGTAGAGAAATGTTGTATAAAAGGAGCAAAAACCGAGGGCATCTGTCGCAGCATAACAATCCTCATGCCATCTGACTATCTCCGGCCTCTTCTCAATTGTGTAAGGAGTAGCATATTTTTTATCCCCGGTAATTTTCTCAATAAGTTCTACCATTTCTTTTGTAGTTCCAAATTCGGCCAGAGTTTCGGTGTGCAAGTGATCAGGACCTCGGGGATTAACAGCAAACGCCAAAGCATAACTTTTAGCTGCTCGTGTATCTACTCGAGACATTTCTAAACCCTTCGCTTGAACGGCCCATTTCTCTGATCCCTTTCCAACTTTTCCGGAAGCTATCTTAGAACCTTCAGCGAGTAAATCTCCGATACCTTCCCGGTGAGCTATTTTATGAATGAGTTCAATCAGGGCTTCGCCATTTCCAAAATTAAGTTTAATACCCCCTGTGTCTTCATCAGAAATAACCCCTTTCCCATAACTTTCCATCGCCCATTGAATAACTCCGCCAGTAGAAATAACGTCCAGACCGTATAAGTTACACAATTCGTTAGCTTTCAAAACCATCTCCGTATCTCCAACTCCCGTCCCAATTCCTAAAGAAAGGACTGTTTCATATTCAGGGCCACCGGATACACCTCCTTCCCACTCTGTGAAGAGGTGGCATCCAATTGGGCACCTTTCACAAGCGTACATTCTTGATGAATATTTTTCCTTTATGTACTGTCCACCTAACTCATAAGCTCCTTCGAAACTACCTTTCGTATAGTTATAAGCTGTTATGGCCCCTATCTCGTTAACTGCTGGGATCAACCCCGGAGTTCCAAATTTAGACAAACTTTCATATGTAGAATCTTCTAAAATCCGTTTAATCATCTCTTTTCTTACTTCGTCAAATTTTTTTGGATCCGAAAGTTCTATCTTTGTATTTCCACCTAGAATGCAGAAGGCTTTTAAATTCTTGGATCCCATAACGGCTCCCACTCCACCCCTAGCTGCAGCATGGTAAATGTTGAACATGATGGAAGATATTTTAACTTTATTCTCTCCCGCTGGCCCTATACATGCAACTTCAGTTTTTTCACCCAATTCCTCTTTCAAGATTTTAACGGTATCCCTAACATTTTTACCCCAAAGGTGATCGGCGGATTTTATTTCTACTTTTCCATTATCCAATAACAGATAACTTGGCGCCTCTGCTTTACCTTTGATAATTATCCCATCATATCCATTTTTCTTTAGGGGCCCTCCCAAAGTACCTCCGACACTATTTTTAAGATATAAGTTAGTTGCCGGGCTCCTTGTCGTAACTGTAAGTCTTCCTACTGGCGCACCCGTGCCTGCCAATGTTCCAGCTGATATTATAATAATATTACGGGGTGACAGTGGTTCTGTTTTCTCGTCTGTGTCCTCCCACAATATTTTGGCATTTATACCCCGACTTCCCAGGTAGCTTTCTATTAGATTTATATCCAGCGATCTCTCTCCGATATCTCCGTCGGTCAAATCAACTTCTAAATATTTACCATTCATAGAGCCCATGGTCATGGAAATACCTATATAGCTATTTGTTTTATTTAATAAACATTTCTAATCGAATCTGTTTTTCCATCAAGTCTTCGTCAATTCCAAAAAGCGATAAGAAATAGATAGATTTTGCCTCAACCATCACACAACTCGATGGGAATACCTTTTTTTTCCATCACAACTACGTAAAAAAGGTGATGGGTTGGGTGTTCTCGGGCTAAAAGTAGAAAAAAGGTTTAACCCTCCATCCACATTTATAAAGATTTTAGTCCCCGTCTTGGCAACATTGATTAGTTTTGCTTTATTTTTAATTCTCCTCTCTTTGGGTGGAGTCAACCTTGGAGACTCTTTTAGCTCCCTTTTAAGGACGTTCGGGAGTAAAACTGGCATAACTGAGATATTTGTAAGGGCTACATCTTTACTGATAGTAGGTTTAGCAATAACCATTGCTTTCAGAGGTAAAGTTTTCAATATAGGTGCTGAAGGTCAAATGATCATGGGCGCAATCATCGCTACTTGGATAGGACTTACCATCCCAGAAGCACCTGCTGTGCTTCTTGTGATATTTATTTTAGTCTCTAGTTTTCTAATCGGAAGTCTGTGGGGCGGGATTGCGGGAGTACTCAAAGCTAAATTAGGGATCAACGAAGTCATCGTTACCATAATGATGAACTGGGTGGCAATTTATTTTCTGGAGTACGTAATAATCGGACCGTTAAGTGTAGGAGGAATGCTGCACCAATCACCACCACTCAGTTCATCTGCGTGGTTACCGGTGTTGATACCCGGAACTCGACTTCATTTTGGGTTTTTAATTGCCCTCTTTCTAACATACTCTGTTTTGATTTTGATATTTAAAACATCATTAGGATATCATATTCGGACAATAGGGGCCAATCCAGTAGCAGCTCGCTACGCGGGGGTAAGCCCGGCAAAAATAATAGTAATTGTTATGGTAATGAGTGGGGGGCTGGCCTCAATAGCAGGAGCAACTGAGGTGATAGGTACACATCACATACTACTGCCGGGAATTTCAGCAGGCTACGGTTACTTCGGAATTGCTGTGGCCTTATTAGGAAGACTGCACCCCATAGGCGTACTCACGGCTGCCGTGGGAATTGGAGCCTTAATCGTTGCAGTGCAATCAATGTTGGGCACTCTACCCATTCTCCTTCAATGGGTTATTATTGGTTCGATGATACTTTTCCTTATGGTTTGTGATACCTTAACTCAATATCGAATACGGGGAACTTAAAATGACAGTGCTAACTCTTGAAGAGATCCTGTTTAGTTTTTTGGCCGCCACTATTCGGTTGGCCACCCCTATTTTATTTGCAGGTATTGGGGAGATTTTCGCTGAGCGCTCAGGAGTGTTAAACCTTGGAATTGAGGGGATAATGTTGATGGGGGCCTTGAGTGGACTTACAGGGATTTATTTTACAAATAATGTCGGCATAGGAATAATCTTGGGAATAACCGTAGGGGCTCTGATGGGTCTGTTGATGGCTATTTTAAGCGTGACCCTTCGAGTTAATCAAGTACTTGCTGGTCTCTCAATATTCTATCTAGGTTTGGGTCTATCTTCGTTCATCTGGACTCTTCTACCCGTAATGAGAGTTGCGCCCTTGGCACCGACTATTATCCCATTCCTCAGCCAAATACCCGTGGTTGGCCCGGTTTTATTTCAACAAAACTTTATGGTTTATTTAGCGTTGATTTCAATCCCTATCTCCGGCCTAATCCTTTATCGAACTACATTTGGTCTAAAAATTAGTGCCGTTGGAGAAAATCCCAAGGCCGCAGATACCGTGGGCATAAATGTAAATCGCGTTCGTTATTTATGTGTCATCATAGGGGGGATGTTGGCTGGGATAGCTGGCGCTTATCTCACTATAGGTTGGGTGGGCGGCTTTACCCATAATATGGTCGGGGGAGGAGGGTTTATTGCTGTCGCAATAGTATATTTCGGAAAATGGAGTCCATACAGGACCCTTGCCGGAGCCTTGTTATTTGGCGGTGCGTTCGCCTTTCAAATACGACTCCAGGCCATGGGTGTGGAATTTCCATATGAATTCTTGTTGATGCTACCATATATTTTGACATTAGTTTTCTTAATCGTGATGGGTAGGAAGGTGCGGGGACCGGCATCCTTATCTCTTCCTTTTGAAAGAGGAGAGAGATGAAATAATATTGAAATCCCAACTCTCACCAATAGATTATCCCTCGGCGAAGCTGAATTTCCATTGATGTGTAAATATTTAACCGTGGTTTTTGAAAAATAAACCACTAGTCAACGGCAAAAAAATATTTACTGTTTAATCCATAAGGAATCCAGCCAAAATGCCATAACCTGACCTATAAAAGTCGAGGAGTGGTGGAGCAAACTGCGATAGTCTTAGATCAGATTTGTAGGATTATCGAGGCAAAATCTTAAACTGTGTTTTCCGGTCCAATATCAGCAATGTCGTATTCATCAAATTCTTGGGGATATTCTAGACCAAAAAACCCTCCCGCCGTAGCATTTAGTGAAATCCATCCGTCTTTGAAAGGTTGGTGGTATCCTTGATGCTCAGGGAGATCGAGCAAGATAAAAGCGTGGCCATCACTAAATCCACTATCCCAAACGGTTATTAATTTAACATCAAAACCGACAGATTCATACAACGAGGCCAGCGTGATAGATTTATTTAAACAGATACCTGTTCGATCCGCAATTGTTTCAACTGGCCAAGTCGCTTGGAGCACCAAATCATGTTTACTGGCATGGTCATAAGAAATCTCATTAATGACCCAATAATAGATTTCTTTTGCTTGTAATTCACGATCTCCAGGATGGCGCGATATGAGTTCATTTGCAATCGCTTTGACTGTGTGTGAATTAGGAGTAACAAATTGGGCATAAGCATCTGCCCTTAAAAATGGTAAAACGTTATGTGACTGCCACCAAGCTTCCCTGAGATCTCTTTGTACTCCATCTCTGGCATCCGAAAGTTCGATGAAATCAACATAAGGCGTTGCATCAAAAGGCTTTATGACGACTTTAAAATCAGTGTCTGCTCGCGCAGAATCAGAGCCACTAGAGTTTGTAGCTGTGATTTGAATGCCTGTTCGATAAATGGCGTCATACCAATCGGGGGATATATCCTGACCTTCTGGCAAGTACCAATCGTTTTTGCTATGCTGGTAGTTTTCGTTAAGAGCATCCCAACTGGGTATACCAAGGTTCCGCACCTGAGGACCATTAATACTTACTATTTTACTTTCATCTTCCTTTAAGTAAAAAGAACCCTCATGCGATGCGGTTTCAAAAATTGAGAAATCGACTGTGCATGGGCCTCCCACGTTGGTCACAGCGAATGTAGCTTCTGGATTGTCCCCGAGGTAAGCATCATAGACCAACAGAGACACGGAAACGTCGGGCGGTGCCACAGAAACGGGTGATGAGGTGACTTCTTGCGTGGGGGATAAAGGCACACTATCTCTCCCGCGATGAAATATACTTTCAATCCAATCAATAGTGTTTTGAATAAAATCGCGAGTTTCTTGCTGATCAACAGTCATAATTGCGAATATGGCTAAAGCGACTATTACTAATGCCCCCAAAGAAAGACTCGACATTCCATTCCACTTCAAATCTTATTTTCGTGCTTGGGTTATTAAATTGAAAAGGCTGACTGTGGGGATTAAAGTTTAAACTGATTTTCCCACACATTGCACAATAATGGGTTTTTTGCACACAAATTGGAAAAATGATAGGTTCGGGGGCCGAAATCACCTCTCCCGCACTTAAATGGATGACGCACTTGTTGTAAAAAAATAACTAGCTTATAAAACAAGAATAAATAACGTCACTCCCAACGCAAACGTATTGCCATAATTCATTAGAATGGGCAAAAGCAGGCTATTATGAGTGATTATCCTCCGGCAGCTGGCAGCACGAAAAATATCTGATCTCCATTTTCGACGGACTGGTTAGTACCGGTGCGAGGTTCATATCCTTCGACAGTAAACATTCCGAGAAGCTCTTCATTTTTAGATACTAACAGTCCTGTAAAAGGGCTAGTGTCCATGTTTAAATTTTTACTGAATTTTTTTCGCGGGATAGAATACTTTTCATGTATTTTTAATATGACGTTGTCCACGTTCTCGACCTCAGCTTTCTCAATAGTCATGAAGCTTGGAATATCTTCCTCCGTGCCGAGTTGTCCAACTATTTTAATCGTAATCATGACATCACCCATGATTTTGTTTCTAGATTTATTAGTTTTTAGATAGCGTAATTTTTTTTCAGCGAGAGTTCAGCCTTGACATTCATTTCCTTTACTTACCGTTTCCTCAAAATCGTCCCCAGATCAGGTTTATCGTGTGAGGGCTGTTAATCGTCTATTCAAATCATGAAAAAGGGCGGCCCCCCATCAGATACTGTTTTTTTTAGGTTATTTTGCGGGTTTATCGCGAAGCTGCAACCTTTTTAAACCCGTCGCGAGATAAAAAGGTAGGTGCGTTCATTGAAACTGCCCCTGCGTAATATATTCAAATCTGAAGATGGATTGAATCAAAAGCTGAGCACGACAAAGACAAAATTGGGAGATTCAGTTTTAGAAATGCGTGGGATTACTAAGCGTTTCCCCGGCGTGCTCGCAAACGATCATATTGATTTCGATATAAAGGCCGGAGAAATTCATGCGTTGCTGGGGGAGAACGGTGCCGGCAAGACCACACTGATGAATATCTTATATGGCCTTTATCAACCAGATGAGGGGGAAATAAGAATTATGGGTAAACGTGTCTCCATAAAGTCACCCAAGAACGCTATTGATTTAGGTATTGGAATGATTCACCAGCACTTCATGCTAGTTGATCCCTTAACAGTAACGGAGAATGTGGTACTTGGACTTAAGTCATCGAGAGAACCATTTTTAGACCTAGATGCGGCAGAGAAGAAAATAAACGAACTCTCCCAACAATACGGCTTGAGTGTGGACCCACATGCAAAAATCGAGCAGCTTTCTGTTGGTGAGCGCCAGCGTGTCGAGATAATCAAGGCTCTGTACAGGGGAGCGAAAATTCTCATTCTAGACGAGCCCACGGCGGTGCTTACGCCTCCGGAGGTAAAAGAGCTGGTGCTAATTATTCAAGAGATGTCCAAAAAGGGGCTTGCCGTTATACCCTTCATTACCCATAAGTTACCTGAGGTGATGGCGTTGAGTCATCGTGTAACCGTCCTTAGGCGCGGAGTGGTTACTGCGAGGATTAGGACAAAGGGGACTGATAAAAAAGAATTGGCTAGGAGGATGGTCGGCAGAGACGTAATTTTCCGCGTAAAGAAAGCCAAGACCGGAAAAGGGAAAACAGTCTTGCAAGTTAATGACCTGGAAACCATGAACGACAAGGGGTTGCCTGCTTTGAAAAAAGTAACGTTTGATCTTAGAGCGGGAGAAACTTTAGGTATCGCAGGCGTGTCAGGTAACGGACAACGAGAACTGGCTGAGGTTATAACTGGTCTTAGACCTGCCACTGGTGGGCGGGTAGTTGTAGCTGGAAAAAACGTGACAAACAAAAGTCCGAAACAAATCACCGATCAAGGAGTCGGACATATTCCTGAAGATCGGATGGGCATGGGCCTAATTATGAACTTCACAGTGGCCGAAAATCTCATTCTCGGAGCACAGTCTGAACCACCGTTTGTGAATCGATGGTTCCTGCCCATCAACAAGAAATGGTTCTTAGATAAAAAGGAAATCGCCAACCATGCGCTAAAATTGATAGATGAATACGACATCAAGACCCCCAGTAAGGACGTTCCTGCTAGGAATTTATCAGGGGGTAATCTACAACGATTGATACTCGCTAGGGAGCTCTCACGACAACCAAAGCTGCTTATAGCTAATCAGCCAACTAGGGGATTGGACGTTGGGGCTATTGAGTTTATCCGTGGAAAATTAGTGGAGCAATCGGCCAAGGGAGTTGCAACCTTGCTAATTTCCGAAGACTTGGATGAGATAATGTCGTTGAGCGATCGTATCGTTGTAATTTATGAGGGGCAAATAGCAGGCATACTCTCCGCTAAAACCGCAAAAGTCAGGGAGATAGGACTCATGATGGCAGGGATAAAGAAATCTGCCAGAAGTAAGACTAGAACGAAAACTAGAAAGAAAAAATGACGTATTTTATCTGTCATAACATAGAATTAAGGTGAAGTTATTAGTAATATAATTAAATATTAAATTTCTAAGTACTGACGATCGACTGCTTTTCGCTAAGTTGAATTTTTCAGATGTCTAAGTTCGTTTTATGTATTTACCTTTAGGTTTTCCGGATATATTTCCATTTTCAGCCACTATTTCTCCGCGGACTATTGTATAGACTGGGACTCCTTCAGCCTTCCATCCGTCGAAGGCAGTGATTTTGTTCTTGCTGTGTAGTCCCCCAGCCTTTATCTTCTTTTGCTTTTTTAAGTCAACTATCGTGAAGTCTGCGTCTGAACCAACTGCGATGACCCCCTTTTTGGGGTAGAGGTCGAACAACTTCGCTGGTTTTTCCGATGTCATTTTAACTAGCCTGCAAAGCGTTAAAATGCCCTGATTTACAAGCGTGAGCATCGCTGGGACGAGGGTCTCAACCCCAATAGATCCCGCCGAGGCTTCCCAAATGTTATCTTTGGTTTTCTCTTCTATCGAATGTGGCGCATGATCTGAGCCTATGGTGTCAATAATGCCGCTTCTAACAGCATCCCTTAGTTCATTAACGATGTTCTTGTTTCTGACCGGAGGATTTATTTTTAGCCTAGCCCCTTTACTATTCATGTCATCCTCGTTGAATATTAGGTATTGAGGGCACGTTTCAGCAGTCACCTTAGCTCCCTTGGCCTTGCCCTCTGCTATCAATCTTGTTCCACAACTAGTATGAACTAAATGTACTCGATTACCGGCTTCGGATGCTAAAAGTGTCAGGAGTTGAATACCTTCCTCTTCAGCGATAGGGGGTCTTGCCTGGCAGTGGGCAAATGCCTCTTTAGTAGTCGCTTTCAGTTTATCCATATAATATTGAGTAATGCTTTTGTCCTCAGCATGGGCAGTTACCATCACATCAAGCTTGGCCAATTCCTTGAAGGCTTCAAGCACGTATCCGTTGCTTGGTCTGGGAACGCCGCCAGTGACTTCGGCAAGCAAAACCTTAAATCCAATAGCACCAGCTTCTGTCATGCCAGCAAGCTCTTTCAAGTTGTCCTCAACGATTATTCCGTAGAGACAATAGTCGACGTAGGCTTTATCTCTAAGATAAGAAGCTTTATCACGAAATATTTTTTCAGTGCTGACAAGTGGTAGGGTGTTGGGCATTTCGAATATTGTTGTCACTCCGCCTGCTGCCGCGGAGCTGGTTCCAGTTATGAAGTCCTCTTTGTAAGTCATCCCCGGATCCCTGAGATGGACATGAGCGTCTATCACACCCGGTAGGATGTGCAGGGACGATAGATCCAAGATCTTTTCTGGTTGAGGCATCGATGAACGAGAACCAACAGCTACAATTTTCCCATCATCGATAGCTATAGCCGCTTTGAATTCTCTCTCAGAAGTAACTATTGTCCCATTGTTTAGCAGTAAATCCACTGGCAAGAAAACACCGGACCTATGTTCTAGGAACCCTGAGGCCCATCACGTTTATCAGCAAAGCCATTCTAACGTACATTCCATTAGCGGCTTGTTCAAAGTACTTGGCCTGAGGCATCGAGTCGACATCAGTTGTTATCTCATCCACCCTTGGTAATGGATGCATGACTATTGGTAATTTCTTCATTTTCTTGAGCGAGTCTGGGTTTACTACGTAGACACCCTTTAACTTTTCGTATTCTTTAGTGTCTGTGAATCTTTCTTTCTGGATACGTGTTACATAGAGGACGTCTATTTCGTCTCTTAGATCGGCTAAGCTGTTCAAGGACTCGCAATCCATTTTTCCATTGAGCTTATCGAGGACATCTGGTCTCATCTGTAAAACTTCGGGTGCAATACAGTAGAGTTTGACACCATTGAACATCGAAAGCGAATAGCTCAAGCTGCTTAACGTCCTACCGTGTTTCAAGTCGCCGAGTAACGCAACCCTTAGACCGTCTAATTTACCAAATACTTTCATCATTGTGTAAAGATCTGTAAGTGCTTGAGTTGGATGCTCTCGCATGCCGTCTCCACCATTTATGACGGGGTGCTTACATATGTCGGCTGCCACTTGTGCGGACCCTTCTACCTTGTGTCTTATGATAATAACATCTGGCTGGTAACCATCCACCATTCTGACGGTGTCTTCGAAGCTTTCTCCCTTCTTCAGGGCTGAAGCTTCTATTCCTCCAAAGTCCAAGACCTTGCCTCCAATCTTTAACATGGCGCTGGTGAAGCTAAGCCTAGTCCTTGTAGAAGGCTCAAAGAAAACCGACACCGCCATTTTGTCTTCGGCTATTTTCAACTTCCCCAAACGTTCACAAATCTTCGCGTCCGTAAAAAGCTGCAGAAAGTCATTCTTTCGGAAATCGAATGCAGATATAATATCCTTTCCTTTCATAGTTTTCACTATCCATTCTTCAAATAATTTCAAATTATTTAAGTTTTACCCAATAATGCACATATAACATAAACCGTTCTCATTATCTAGATTGTACCGCCAGCAAGAGGGACAATCCTTATAACCTTTTTCTTGTCAATGTTCACAAATCCAAAACAGTCTGAGAATAATTTCCCACGTTTGACAACAACGCCGGTGCCTGGGACGAAATCTCCCTTCTTCACAAGTTCCGTATTAGGGGATACCCAAATATAATCTGTTTCCAATTTAGGTAGCTTTGCTAGTTTTTTTGTTCTTCTTGCATGTGTTTTCATCTTTAGGTTACGTTATTTTAAACTATTAAGCATTTTTTTGTTCCATTTTAAAAAAATAATAAACCTAACGATTCGGTCTATATACTTTTGATAAATCTACTCCCCTATCAAACAAAAATTTTCTATACTTATCGTATATTTCCTGCCATTCTTTTTTCGGTTCTAGGGTCAATAAATCAGTGCACTCGGTAAATGGAACGCCAAATGATGGATTCATAAGCTTGTCTTCATACTTAGGCAATATTTCGTTGATAATTTCGTTAGCGGCGGAACGCTCCATTCCAGTACAGGCCAACATCACCTCAGCTGCGTACTTACATTCCAAACCACTTGCATGGTTTGGATGCCCGCCTCCGGCTGAACGTACTCCCTCTACGAAGGAATATCCGGAAACGGAGGTCATGATCGCGGAGGAAGTAATTTCTTGTAGGATCATTTCCGTTCCTGGACCGGAGATAGGATTTATCACACCTCCAGGTAGGAGATGGCTATTTCTGCTCATGGCTTGTGAGCTAACACTACTCGCCCATAACGTTACTCGATCTGAGTTACAATCATTTCGAGTGTTCAAGACAGGCACGTATTGGAATGAGGAATCGTGTACAGGAACCAAGAGGCAACTAGCCGCTATTGAAGTAAGGGCTGCGCCTTCTGGGGGACCTGCGAATCCGCCAATAAATGAAAAATGCCCGGAATAAATGTAAGCCTCACAATTATGATAGTGGGCTACTTTGTGCAGAATAGTATAATCTGTCTTCAATTCAGCTGGTGTCAATGCAACATTCAAGTTGTTTTTCGGATCTGCCCCCCCAGGAACTCCAACGCCACCGAAGGCTCCATATTCCGAAGGTGAGGTACAACCTCCTTGTGCTGGCATGCAGGGCCTGTTTATAGCCTTTAATGCTTCCCTCTGTAGTCTGGCTTCATAATTACCTCCCAAGGTTTCATAAGGGGTTCTGGAACGAATAGGTCTACCATAGATAGTTTTCAAAGTTCCGGGGATAATTGCATCTATGACTCTATATTGTGCGGCGGCCATGAAAATTGGCTTATATAGATCTTCATCAGATGCTATACCAAAACCGCCCAGCCAAGGAGATATGTGTTTTCCGTCGCTCGGCCTTCGTGTAACGATTCTAAAGCTGTCCTTTCCGCGG
>CAYFIY010000032.1:0-12722 GCA_964343275.1 Hadarchaeota archaeon (SeqCode) | reverse complement strand
GAGGGGGGAAGCTGTGAGGAACCTAGTCGCCTTTGACTGGTTACCTCGAACTACTCCTACAAAACTACCTTAGCTAATTTATCAAGTGCTCTCCCCTTTTCCAATGTTCGGGGGATTTCCGGTCTACATATATATTAATTATAGAAAGGACGGATGGAAGAACGAACTATCGCGCCATAAGTGAACGAACAAATACTAACTTTAGTTTAGGACATCTTGTTTCTTTCTCATCCCGACTAACTCCAAAAGTCCTTTATAGAAAACTTTCAACTGCTTTGAAGCCAAAAGACAAGGCTTAAGATATCTGGACGTAGATAAACTCATAGTTCGGTCCTCCTCGTATTCGAATCGTCAGAATTCGGTGGGGATTGGATAGCCTCACGTGGTTGAGACTTGAGGTATTCCTCGTCCACGTGGGGTATTAAAATTTACGTTGAAGGAATGTTCTAACATGGTCCCTTTGATAGCTCTATGCCCGAACCTGTCCCCCCGATTTACCGCCTTTTAATAGTTTAATCTTTAATTCTTAATCCGATGAAAACGGACAAAGCACTGTGGATTTTCGATTGGCAGGTCAAGGAGAGGGGCAAAATCGACTGGTTGAAAGCTCATACCGGATTTCTCAGGCCCCTTCACCGATACGAAGGGGAGATAAGGCTCAAGGAAGGATGGATAGAGCTCTTGGGGAAGGAAGTCCAGACGGATAGGGATTACTACCTGAAGATTCAGAAAGAAGACCTGGTGGGTACCGATCTCGGCTACGACGACATTTTCAGGAGAAGGGAAGATAGGTCCTTGGGCATCGGTCTTACACCTTTGAAAATAGAGTACAGAGAGAGGGAGAAAGATCGCAGGCTTTATCTTTTCGTGAAATTCAGGCGGTTGACTCGCACCAGCAAAAATAGAGAATGGTTCAAGGAGCTTATGAACTGGATGACCAGTTGATTGGTCTTCAACCGCCCATTTTAGCCACTGTAATATTGAGGAGGTGGAAAGGTGTGTAGAGTGGAGCTAAGATTTTATCATTTCCATCTTCGAATAAATTTTATCTCCACGACCCTACAAATCTGGTCTAAGACAGTAGATGTTTGCTCTATCCCTATCGTTTTTCTCGTGAACTTGGCAGCTTCTGAAAAGAAAGCATGTATCTCTTGAATGTCCGCGAACCTTGAACTTATTTCCTCGAACACCAAGACCCACCGCTTTAACCCCCCAAACTTCTGCATCAAAATTCATAAGGCGTTTATCAATTCCAAACGGCTCATATCCCTCGATTCTCGGTTAAGCCTCAAGACGTAAACGCCGTTTGGAGAGTTCTCGAAAAGCTTGAAAAGGTCTTCAAGTTTTACAATTTCCCCATCGTTGTATTCCGCATTCGGGTTAAATAAAAATTGGTGGGAGAAAGTGAAAAACTACTTCCTCCCATGTGGTATTATCGTTTCCATTTTTCGCGGCATCTTGTTAAGGAACTTGTTGACAGAGTTTATCTCTATACCTAGGAGATCGGCTATTTTTATTTTTGCGCCCATACCTTTGCTCGTTTTTGGTACGGAGGTGATAACACCAATATCTAGTTCCTCGCGGAGTTCCCGCATAACGTGAACGTCCCCAAGCGCAATAGGTTCGATACTGAGTTTCTTTGCCACATATTGTTTAGCATCATCAATTTTCATGCCCTTGGTCATCTGCATTCTTGCTACCAAATCCCCGGACGTTCGCATGCCGCCAAGACCGCTTGCCATTGTGTGTGACGTCGGCATACCCATAGGGTCGCCGACCCCGACCTATACACCATCCACGTGGGCCACTTGTACCATGGCCTTGGACGCGCGGCTAACGGCATCTTCTGGTGGCGTCTCAAACATAGGGATGCCACCGACACCCATGCCCATGTTCACATGTATGGGAATCTCTGAAACCTCAGCACACTCCCTAACAAACGTTACTGCTCTCGCCAGATTCCACCCTAGCGATCTGCTGGTTTTTGTGTTCACGGCAGGTCCAAAGATGCGAACTCCGGCTTTCTCCGCAACTTTCACCTGTTCGTGAGGGTACATACCTGCCAAGCGCTTTCCGTGGAACTCGAATTCGCCGTGAAGTCCAAGAACGGTCTCCCCGCTCATGCCCATTTCCATGCTAACGTTGGCGGATTTGCTCAAGTTCTCAGCGGCCATAAGGGTAGCGTAAAAATCTGCGTCTCCGGCAGCTGCCGTGGTATCAAAGTTAAGACCCTCGCACCCTATTTCATCGAATTTCTTACCTACCCAAACCATATCGTTCGTGGCACGCTCGGCGGCCGATTCTTGAGCTTCCTTACCTTCCGTTATCTTACCTTCCATGTATAGTTCAGTGGGGTTTGGGAACGGCCCATCGGTCGCATAGTACAGCCCTAGGTTCGGCATCGCTCCATAGTAAAGTGGTATCACGGTGAGCATTTCCGCCTGTTCATAGCACTGTAGTTCCATCGCTATTATCGGCTTTATCGGCTTGAAACTATAGTCAGTGTGAGCTAATTCCATTGTATCAGTGCAATAGCTCCTCTCTTGGACAAGAATGCACTGAATGCGATCCAACGGAAGACCAACTCCGCTATTTCCTTGATCTCCTTGAATCTTCAGTGTACCCACGTCATTTGTCATCACAACCTCTTCCCCCGGATTTACTGTGACAATTTTATTTGCATCCGTCAATATCTCGAGAACGCGCTCTTGATCCTCTTCCGGTAATGCTGGAATCTTACCCCTATCTGCCGCATCGTTTGTTCCCGCCTCTATATCTTTTGCTATCTGGTCCTTTGTCTGCCTCACTCTCGAACCGTCTCCCAACCTCGTTAAGTATTCTCTTGTCAAGATTTTTCACCTCCTTTATATTTTATATTTTGTCCTGTCCCTCCAAGGTATAGCCGCGTCTCATCCATCCCCAATCGGGTGTCGTCAGCGCGATGGTCTTCTGGAGGGGCACTACCTTATCTTTCATCCTTCCATAAGTTCTTGGGTTCTATTTATGGCCTCGCCAGCGTTCTCGGCATAACCGTCGGCGCCTATCTTCTTGGCCCAAGACGCGGTTATTGGCGCACCACCTATGATGGTTTTGACTTTTGCACGAATTCCAGCGTCTTTTAGCATCTGCTCCAGTTCCTTTTGTCCTGACATGGTAGTGGTCATCAAGGCAGATGAACCCACTATATCAGCCTTGACTTCTTTAGCTTTCTCAACGAATTTTTCTAGAGGAACATCCCTACCCAAATCGTGGACCTCAAAGTTCGACACTTGGAGCATAAGAGATACGATACCTTTTCCAATCTCGTGTACATCACCTTCAACAGTGCCTATGACCACAGTGCCAATCTTTTCTTTCTTCTTAGCGTTCTCAATACTGGGCTTTAGGATTGCCACGGCTTTCTTCACGGCCTCCGAAGCTATCAGAACGTCAGGCAGAAAGAGTTCTCCCCTCTCGAACTTGTCACCAACCATTCTCATGGCCGCAGTAAAACCTTTCTCAATGACTTCCAAAGGATCTGCTTTTGCTTCAAGGGCCTCTCTCGCTACTTTTACGGCTTCATCCACTGCGCAGGATAAAATAGCATCTTTGGCGTTCTTCAGAATTTCCTCTTTTATTGCTATTAATCCACCTCCTTAGACTTTCAATTTGAGTTTCGGTGCTGTTCGAATAAATGTCTTTTGCTATCTTTGCTGTGCTGCATTAATCGGGTGAGATGAAGTTGAAACTTACGGAAAATATATAAAAGTAGAGCAATTGAGAAATTGAAATGTGAAAGTTCATCAAGCATGAACAATACTCAAATAGCTATAATCTTTGCTTCGTCACCACACAAGATTAAAACTCCGTGCACAATCCCACCATTTAGTTTTTGTTCTTCAAAGTCTTATTTGACGCCGTAAATTGAGTAGACCAAAAGAGCTAATCCTGCGGCCACTAGTACGGATTCCACGATGTAAGACGTCTCTATTTGGAAGGCAAAAAATTCGAACATAATCCCGGACATTAACGCTCCAAGTGCTATTAAGCCAAAGCCCGCTGAGAGGAACAACATTATCCTGCCGCCGCCGCGCCTATAGCTTTTGCCAGCGAGGTATGTTACTATTCCTGCGAGTAATAGGGTAATTATCCTTACTGCTCGCAATATTTCTAAATGCACCATGAGATTTACCTCACCTCCCTTATAGAATTCCAAGCGCGCATTATTTTATCATGCATGGCATCGTTAAATGTGATGTCCCAGGAGATGCGTTGCGAGTTCAAGTCAACTCTCATGCTTTTTATGGTGCTCCGGTATAGATCGCAGATTTTTCCTTTATCCGTTATTGCTGATTTTTCCACTACTAGCAACCCAGAGTCCTTTAGTTCGTTTATTTTTCTATAGGTTGTGCTAAGTGGTATTTTAAGTTTTCTCGAGATCTCCTCAACGGTTTTGTGCTTATCTAAAGTAAATTGAAGTATCGTTCGAGATTGGTAATCTGCCAATTGCCTCAACATCCCTGGTTCGTCCAGCATCGAATCCCGATTTTTTGTCACATATCATTCGCGATTTCATAGTTTCATATCTAGTTCGTGCTTAAAATATAGTTTGGTAATATCGGAAATTACAGATTAATAGTCTATACAGATCCTCATCTTTTTGAGGCCTAAAATATAACGATATTATTAAAAATAAAGATTAAAAGTAAAAACTTAAACTGAGATGTACGTAATGCATATCTGGATGAGATTATGATCCCGGAATTACTTGCCATTAGTTCGGCCATATTGTTGGCAATGGAAAGAATATTCACTAAAAAAGGTCTTTTGACTTCAAGCGTTACTTCTGGTCTCATGATAAACTTGTCTGTTGCCTCAGTTACGCTATGGTTAATAGCAATCATTTTTTTTCCGACTCAGAACATTAATCCCACGGCTATCTTGTTCTTTGTGTTGGCAGGGATAATCGGACCATTTCTTGGGAGGCTATTATTATTTGATGGCCTCCATAGATTAGGAGCTGCTTTAGCCAGTACTCTAAACGGTGTTTATCCTCTATTTGCATCTCTCATAGCTATAATTTTACTTGGGGAAAAAATTACACTATTAATTTTTATAGGAACGTTATCCATCTTTCTGGGTGTTGGGATAATTTCATGGACAAAGAGCGGACATCGATTGAAATTTAGAAAATTATATCTAATCATTCCAATTTTAGCGGCTTTGTTTTTCGGATTTGCAGATTCAATTATGAAGTTTGGTCTCAATTTAATGGGATTCCCAATTATTGGATCAGCCGTAATGAGTACAACGGCTCTTGCAAGCCTCACTCTCTTTTTGATTTGCAAGGGGGATTTCTCATTGCCGATTAGGGAGGAAGGATCAATATACTTGGTAATATCTGGTATAATCGCGAGTTTCTTTTTAATAGCTTTTTTTACCGCCTTAAGTTTTGGTACAGTCGTGCTTGTATCTCCTTTGACAGGCACATCCCCCTTATTTGTCCTTCTTTTTTCCCACTTATTTTTGAAGGGAATCGAAAAAGTTACTCGCCATCTCGCGATTGGGGCGATAGTGATAATCGTTGGAAGTGCATTAGTGGCAATAGGTTAACGGGGATAGTATACAAGTTCGGTCAGGATATGTATTTCTCTAAAATACTTATAGCTCTATTCGAACCTAACGTGAGAGAATAAAAACATAAGCTCAAACTCATAAAACTATTTAAACTATCTAGTTAATCCGAAGCGGTCCAAAACGGTCTATTAATCTTAAAGAGTAATATAAAGCCAAAATGATGTTGTAATATGTTCTCTTGTTACCTGCTGGAAAAAGAGAAACCTGCAGTATGTTCTTTGTATATCATGCTTTGTTCTGTGCCCTACCAGAAAATCATGTCAATAAAGGCCGATTCATATTATTACCTACCGGCACAGGCTTTTGAGGGGAAAGCTAATATGACGGAAACCAATTTTGATATCCCGTACATAGAAAAATAGGGATTGCATGCGATTAGGGATCTATATCCGTTTGGCTGGGTTTCGCCAAATGGGGATCGCGTTAATAATTTTCTTAGCGATCAATTTTGCCGTCTTTATATCTGTTTTATTATGTCCAGCGCTGGTCGAATGGCTGTGGCTCTCTGCTGACCGTCCGTGGGGAATTCTAACTTCGGCTTTCACTCATGCTGAACTATCTCACTTGGTTAGCAACCTTCATGGCTTCGTCTTCGCGGCGATTTTATTTATAATGGTGAACATGATTGACCGTCGCAAGATTAGGCGTCGAAAGAGCAAGGCCTTTTTCATCATAGCTTTTTTCGCAGGAATAGGGGCTAACATTTTGGAATATCCTCTTGCTTTAGCCAGCCCCGGAGATTATTCATGGGGGGCATCTGGCGTGGTTTATGGCGCATTCGGGGTCCTAATGGCATCGGCCGTCCTAACTTTCCCCGCCCATCTAAAAATCATCTCAAAGGATAGATGGCGCATGGCCAAAAGGAGGAAGTCAAGGAAATGGTTACTTTACGATAGGAAATCCTTGCGCGCACTGTCCAGCGTGTTTTCAGTAGCTCTGTTGATCTCGTTTCTCTTTTTAATAATCTTCGATACTGGGACATTCTTAAGCGTTGGGCCGGGGGTTGACGTGTTCGCGCACGCATTAGGTTTTTTCTTGGGATTCCTAGGATTCACATTGACCCGACGTTTCGCTCGCTATTCTTCTAAATGACGCTGCATATATTTCTAAATGTTACCTATCGGGTTTGCCCCGAAGTAGTTTGGTTAGGTCTAAATGTTATCAATTACTTGAAAACCGGACGGACAGATGCAACCAATGTATTCATAGGATATATCAAAATGTAACTAGGACTAGGCTGGCAAGAATAAGTACTGTGCCTACGATAGCTTTCTTCGAAGGACGTTCCGCCAGAATCAACACACTAAGAAGAAAACCAAATAGTAAAGTTAATCCGAAAAAGGGCGCTAAAATGCTGGCCTTCTCGATCTGTAATGCCATTAGATATAGTTGCGAACCTGGGAGGAATCCAAATAATGCGGAGGCCACACTCATCCTAACGTCTCTCCTCATAGGGCTTGATTTTGTAAAGTATGTTTTTCTGATGTTACCTTTAATCACTAATGTGAAATTGAAGAGCACAGCTGCAACAACGACTTCGATCAAAAGTAGGTTGGAATAGATAAATCCCCCTTCAAGCGCGTATTTATTTAGTACCACGGTTAACCCCCAAAGAAAGGCGACGAAAATCGCTGATAGTATCATCCAATCTAAACGATTCTTATCGTTTCTAGGGTTCTTAGGTCGTCCTTTTTTAGAAATTATGAATGAACCAGAGAAAATCGCAACGGCCGAAATTAATAAAAATATGGTTATGTTTTCACCCAATAAAATACCAGATAACAGGATGATCCAAAATAATTGTGAATTTCCTATTGGGATAACTAGATGCGCAGCTGTCTTCTTCAGTAAATAGAAAAATAGATAGCATCCTGCAAACAATCCAAGGACACCACATAATATGGCTATAAGTAAATATCCATTTACGGGGATGCTTTTCCAACTCTGTGTCATATAAACAATCAGTAATATAAAAGGAATCATAACAGAGAACCGGATAGCGTTAAAGGAAGTTGCTCCCATCTGATTTAATGCTTTTTTACCTACCACTTGAGCCACAGCCCAGAAGAAGTTCGCCATGACGATTAAGATTAATGCCGTCGGATTCATTTTTTCCATCCCCTTTCCTAGGATTAATTGTTTTTCCTATAAACTTTGTTTTTAGCCTATAAGCGTTGAATTATTTTCAGGAATTATATTGATATTAATTTTTTAGGTTTGGAGGTGAAATACCACCAGCCTCACTATTTATACACATACATATTTACTCTTCTAATAAAAGAGGCGAAGATTAAATATAGATTTTCTCGTGACCCGAGACGACCTCTGCAACTTTCCAATATAAATAAAGATTTAATATTGGAATTAGTCCAATCACAAACCATTTTATGGTGTCATCCTTCTTCTTCTTATGTTCCAAGAGTTCGTACTTTTTGTATATTTTTTCGTGTCCTGAAATAACTTCGGCAATTTTCCATGCGACGAAAAGGATCGCGATGATCCCAACTAGTATCAATACCAGTTTTACAAGTCCAAACATTAATGGGTTGAGAGAGAATGCCTTAATACTTAGAATAACTGAGATAGGGATTAGGATAAATGGGACTAGAAAAAGGATAAACAAAGGTGTGGTGGATCCGTTTATTCGCTTATGTTTCAGAAAATCAAATTTTTTGACTGACTTTTCGTGTCCTGAAACTGACTCTGCTGCCTTCCATAATAAATAAAAGTTCGCTATCGGAATAAGGCCAATTATAAACCAAAATAGAGTGGAACCCTTATTTTTTTTATGATCGAGTGTTTCTCTGGCCATAATTTCACCGTTTGACCTTATGAATAATACGTTGTTGCTATTCTTATTCCTTTCTACCCATGCAATTTTGCACTTAGATCCCATTCTGAACTTTTAATAAAAGACTTCATAGGAGAACTGCGCAACATAAAGATTAAAAAATTTAAATCAGTTGAAACATTAATTGAACTATTTATGGAGGTTGGATCGGTGATCTTACAACTAAAAAAAATTCTCATATCGATTTGCCGAACAAGTGCTAAACAGCAAATTAGCTATCAAACAAGAAATAGATAACATACCCACCGATTTCGGTAGTGACATCTCTTCTCTTTCCCGTCCCAAGTTTAACGTTGCCATCCAAGAGCGATTCGTTAGTAAAGAGTATGATAGGCAACCACTAGTATTTGATGCACCAAAAGACCCATCTGCAAATATGGACTTCTTAACGGAAAGAATTGGTATCGAGGTCTGCTTCGGACATCCGTCATTTATTGGAATAGACCTTATCAAATTCCAAGCAGACTCCCACTCAGATGTGGACAAGATTGATGTAGGTATTTACATCGTTACTCCAAGAAATTTTCAGATGCAGATGAAAATTGATTACAAACAGAAATGGAGAGGATCATTAGCTTACGAAAAGGTTGTTAGATACCTTTCTCACCTTAGGAGTGTCTATACACGTTCCCATTTACGTAATAGGAATAACTTTATGAAAGTATGTATGATGCTAGACGGGTATCAAACCATGGAATGGAGGGATAAGAAATGATAGAAGCAAGGATATACCAAAATGGAGAGCAAATAGCTGTGTTTAGCCTATCAAAGAAAGATTTTAAGACGGGTAGCAAGGGACATCATGCGTCGGGCAAGCTTGAACTTGATGGTAAAAAACACCAAGTTAATCTGTTGCTTGTTGAGATAGGTAGTAAAAATCAAAAGTAACGGCTTTTGTTCTTCGTCCGTATCGTTCATTAGTCCGCAGAGGGGCGTGTGGTCAATTTAACTTTTTTTAATGTTTTCCTAATTTTCGCCTCTGTCAAGTAGCTCCGGTATTCTTTAAACAGTCTACCGCTCTCTCGGGCCTTGTCTTGGGTCAGCCATATCATATTGGACCACTTGGTGATTTTGAATTTTAATTATTATTTGAATTAAATATTTTTTCCTTCGTCTATAATAAGACCTTCAGCAATTGAGGGTCAGTCATGTCCTCGAATATGTAGTCGGGAGAATGTTGAAGCAAATCATCCCTTGAGTAAAATCCGGTAGTCATAGCTATCATCAGGGAGCCATATGGCTTGCCGGATTCAATGTCGTGGATGGAATCACCCACGATCGCCACGTCCTTGCCGAGGAATTTTGTGCTTGACTTTCCTTCCGCTTCGGCCATGGCCATACCCACCAGCTGAACCCGATCCTTATCCTGGGCACCACAGACGAAGACATCGAAATAGCCCTCTAGCCCGCTTTTTTTCAGAATAGACGTGGTTATAATTTTAGGATTGCCCGTAATCACGCCCAAGAAGTGATTACTTTCCTTGAGTTTTTTCAATAGTTCCACTACGCCCGGCAGGACGGTTATCCTACCCTTTTCGACTGACCCTTTGAAATAAAATTCAATCTTCTTAATTGCCTCGGTTAGTTTGGACTCCAGTTCGTTTCTGTGAATCCCCTTGAGCTCTCCTATTTCCCTGATTATATTCTGGACCATCTTACCAGCAAACTTGATTTCTATAAGCTGCGCGTCGACTTTGTAAACCTCCTTAAACGCTTTTTTATAAGCAATGGTGTGGTGCTCCATCGCATCAACTAGAGTCTGATCAAGATCAAATAGGATTAGTCTAGGCATGCAGTGACATAATCTTATTGGATTAATTATTAATAAATTAATTTTATAAAAAACCACTCACTTAAATAAATCGTTTACTTTTAGCTGGAAAATTGATAACCCAAAAATAACGTTGCTGACCCAGATAATAGAAGGAATAATCCAACCAACCACAGGACCCAAAATTGACGGTAAGCGAGGAAAGGTTAAAAACCATGGCTAGAAGTATTTATTTTTTTCAAGGGGTTCTATCGACAGATTCATCATTTAGAGTAATTAAACCTCCATGGACTTCACCAGGTTGAAATAACCTAGATTGGGTAAAAATGAACTGAGTTGGATGTGGATGAGAGTATCCACGAGACGAGCCTAGGATAGTTATACTACCGTTACTTTCACCTCAGAAGATCTCTGGAGTTTAGGTTCTCTCTTTTTTTCACATTATTCAAATTATCGTAGCTGTCTTACTCATAAAGCTTAAAAGTAGTAACGTTATCATACATATTCAATGAAGCGAATTGGGTTAGCATTTACAGGCGTGCCATTTTCTGTGAAAGAACTGACAGACCATGCTAAACTTGCAGAAGAAAATGAATTTGAATCAATTTGGTTCATGGAAGATTATTATTTGAGAGATGCCTTTTCTACATTAGCGAGCTTTGCATTGGCCACAAAAAAAATAAAAATCGGAACAGGAGTTATCAATCCTTATACGCGGCACCCAGCCCTTATTGCGACTTCTATGGCAACACTCGACGAACTTTCGTCTGGAAGGGCAATATTAGGCATGGGCGCCGGAGTTCCAGCTCTATTAAAGCAGATGGTAGATTACAAAAAACCGCTCGCCACAGTACGAGAAAGCGTGTCTTTTATTAGGGAATTACTTGCAAAAAGACGTGTCACATTTCATGGAGAAATGGTTCATGCTGAGGATATCATATTCGGGTATTGCCCCTATTTCGACCCGTTTGGAAAATTTGAGCCAATTAGAAATAGAATCCCAACTTATGTTGCCGGGATGGGGCCTCGAATGTTGCAATTAGCTGGCGAAATAGGGGATGGTGTGTTGATCTCTGCGGGATTCTCCACGGAACTCGTTAAGTCAGCGATTGAAAATGTTAAAATAGGAGCAAAAAGGGGAAATAGAAGTTTAGAAGAAATAGATATTGCTGGTTATATCGTATCCTGTGTGTCCAAAGATGGCCACATCTCCGAAGAAACCAAGGGTTTTGTCGCTTGTTGCATCTCGCAATTCTTCGATTTGCAAGCCCTTAAGCTGAGTGGCTTTGAAGAAGAGGAGGTTCAACCTCTGAGGGAAGCATTTGCGAAAGGAGGATACAAAGAAGCTTTAAAATATGTCACTGACGAAATGGTAAAAGTTTTCACAGCTTCGGGTAGGCCAGAAGAATGTCGCGAAAAAATAAAGGAATTTGAAAAAGCAGGTATAAAACTACCAATCGTTGCACCGTTGGGGTCAAAAGATATCAGGCTCGCTATTGATGTTTTACGCTAATTTTATTTTTTTACCAAAGTTGAAGTAGGAGGGTTTATTTTGTTAGATAGGCGCAAAATCGAGAGGAACGTTTTGACCATAATTAATATGAACATGGCAGTTAAAGCGGGTGATAAATTGCTGATCGTAACCGATATCCCTACATCTCAAGAATGGCGAATAGAAAAAATAGAGAAACTCCTTGACTTTTCCCGTAGATCTATACTGGCTAAAATGGTGAGTGAAATCGCTTTAAAGTCATTTCCCAGCTGCGAAGTAGAATTTTACGTTTATCCTTCAGTTGGAATGCATGGAGTATATCCAGGTAACAAAGTTGAAGAAAAAATGAAATCCGCGGATGTGGTCATAGCAATAACAACCCATTCTTTAACGCATACTGATGCCCGGGAAAGAGCATGTCGTGCTGGAACTCGGGTGGCTAGCATGCCGACTTTCCTTATTGAGATGCTTTATCCAGGTGGACCAATAGCCGTCAATTACAAAGAAATGGCCTCGAAATCAAGAAAGATCGCAGGGATCCTAACGAAAGCAAAGAGGGCCCACATTACGTCAAAAGAAGGAACTGATTTGACGTTCGATTTAGGTAATAGAAAAGCATTGATTGATACGGGAATATTTGCACAGAAAGGTGCATGGGGCAACTTGCCATCTGGGGAGGCGTACATTAGCCCTCTCGAAGGAACAGCTAAAGGGACAGTCGTTGTTGAGAAAGGATGGTTTCCCGATTTAAAGCAAGAAATGCGATTCACCTTAGCGGCAGGTGAGGTTGAAAATATAGTTGGCGGTGGGGAAGTTGGAAGAAGATTCAAACGTCTCCTCGCGTTGGAAAAGAATGAGGAGCCATATCAATCACGCAGAAATTTAGCTGAATTTGGTGTAGGGACAAACTCCAATGCTAGACGCCATGATAACTTCTTGGAGGCCGAAAAAATTGAAGGAACTATCCATATAGCCATAGGAGACACTTCTCA
>CAYFIY010000031.1:0-12906 GCA_964343275.1 Hadarchaeota archaeon (SeqCode) | reverse complement strand
AAGGGGGAAATGAGGTAAAAATGTGGCAAAATTTTCAGTTTTTTAGCTTTTTGCAGGAATATGATGCAATTTTTAGAATTTTGCATCAAATTAGTTTTTGACATTTATTTGGTAATTACAATAATCGCAGTGCCCATCCCAGCAGCGCTTGTACCAATAACAGGGGCACTGTTTATAAAACTCAAAAGGAG
Source organism: Hadarchaeota archaeon (SeqCode) (assembly GCA_964343275.1). GTDB lineage: Archaea > Hadarchaeota > Hadarchaeia > Hadarchaeales > Hadarchaeaceae > Hadarchaeum. Next base: position 12,715 of record CAYFIY010000031.1, on the reverse strand, counting down.
AACCTCCCCCTCTTTACTCATTCAGCATCATATCCTGAGCATCTTCCACATACTTCCAGATATAGTGCAATTGATATCAGACGGTGTATGACTAGTAGACGAACTATTTGGCCATCATTTTAAACATTGTGTAAATCCCAGAATTTTGTGCTCTAGCAGAAAGGGAAATTGCAGAAGTTCAAAGAATTAGGCTATTATCGAATTTTTTGCTTTCTTGATCAAGTTGTAAGATTCATTTGGGTTCTCCCTTATCGTCTCATAGGCGAGTGGTTATACCGTACTTAAGTAAAACTAGACTTTCGTGATCAATTTGTGTAGGCTCGTTTTATTGAAGAAAATAAGTAAAATAGTCTACTAAAGATCGGCGTGGCCTAAAACGAAAGACAGAGCGTAAGTTATACTAATGAAGAAAATTGAGATGAACTCGGGCCTGTAGCTCAGTGGTAGAGCGTCGGCTTTGCAAGCCGAAGGTCCCGGGTTCGAATCCCGGCAGGTCCACCTTACTAGCAACGAATTTTGGTGGATCCAATTCTTTTTTAATTTCTTCTTTTATCGATTCCCTAAAGGCCGTGGATAGTGCCTTTATTTATCGGTTCTCTAGGTCGTCTTGTGGAATTATAGCTCCGTGGGGTTCCGCTAAAGTGTTCCAAACTATGACCTTATCACCCCGCTCGAAATCGTTATTTTTCAAGTATTCGTTTGGAAACGTGACCTCGCTACATTCCCAGACTTGGTTTATTTTGCTGCCTACTTTACTAGGAGCATTCATATCCATCTTGTCTTTACTCTATAAATCAACTTTTTAAAAAGGTTCTAAAAATGAACTAAGTTAATGTAAATTAAGTTCAATAAGAAAACCTTTTAAAGTGTATAACTATCTTATAATGGGTTCGAATGAGGGGGGTTCGAATGAGGGAAATATCCCAAGTAAACAAGAAGGGAATCAAGCATAAGATAACAGAATGGGTTCGAATGAACGGGTTCGAATGAGGGAAATATCCCAAGTAAACAAGAAGGGAATCGGGCATAAGATAATAGATGCCTTACGAGCTTACGGCCCTATGTCCTTTGCCGAGCTCACGGAAAAAACTGGTATTCCAAAATCGAGCTTAAGCATGGCGCTAAAAGAAATGGAAGATCTGAAGGAAATAAATAGAGATAGCGTCCCTAGGGAAGATAAAAAGGGGAGACAACGACATAATAAAATACTCATAAAATTATCTCCGACCTTGGCCGATCCCGCTTATTCTACGCTGGACAGCTTGGCCAACGTTTCGCCCCTTGTACACCTCGACATAGAAGCAGGAAAAAAAATACTCACCGATGATGTTGTTCAATCAGCGATAGAAATATCCAATTTACGTTGGAGTATCAAATCCAACCGAATCACATCTAAAATTGACTTGAGGATCGCGGACCCCGAACTTACTGAACTTACGTTATTAAAAGCCTTGGCTCGGTATATGGCGGAAAACAGAGAATTATGTCGTTCTCCTCACGATAGTCTCGATATACCTTTTCGCCCTCTTGAACATTCTCTCATTGTTCCTTTTCCTGATTATTCGGAACTCAAAATGTCGAAAGTTGACTTAGCAAAATATGCAAAATCTTTAAAATATTTACCCTCACCAACACCCAAAACTTTTATGGAACACCATGGGGTTCACGTTTCCCAGATACATAATAGATATGATGAATGGTTAAAGTCCAACATTTACCCCGTACTTAAATTTTTAATGGATAAGAATCTCATAAAAGCCTTTGACGATCTTATGATTTGGATTGATCCCCTAATTGACCACAGGAAAAACTTAGCTGCTAATTTTTTTTGGGAAGAAATATCGCAATACAGTGTGTATGTATTATGGCCGCTTTGGAAAGTCAAAGCCAATGAGATTCCTAAATCATTCGGGGTGGAAGTTACTCATGGTGGTGGTAAAGGATTCGAAAAAGAAGGGAACACTTAAAAAAATATAGATCCCACGAATCTACCACTAAGTTTAACTTCCTTGTTAATCGCGATCCAAAACGGTCCATTACTATTTAAAGAGTAATAAAAAGTCAAAATGGATGTTGTTATGTGTACTCTTGTTACTTATTGGGTTCGCGACTCGGGTTCGCTCTTGAACCAGTTTTTTTAAGAATATTAAATTTAAAACCCCACGTGGATCACGACCAGCTATCGGAACCACGTGGGAAGATTCCGGAACCCCTACATGCTGCGAGGTACCAGAACTGTGAGTTTATCGTTTTCCAGATATATATCGTTATTAATTACTTAAAATCGAGAAAGCAAGCAACAGTACTAACTTTAGTTTAGTATTTAGATATTTATTTTGTATATCCTCAGAGCGGTTCCACCCATGATATTTGCCATTTCCTTTTCCGTTATTTCAGGTAGGTTGAGTTTCCCGGCTACAGAATTCACCTGTTTGTAGACTTGGGGAAATTTAATTGTGCAGATATTCTCAGAGCCGTAAAGTACTCTGTCAATCGCGTTCAGAGATTTTAGCTTTAGGAGAGCCTGATAAAGATAATCAGGCCCGAAGTTACACCAGTAAGCCATATCACAGTAGAAGTTAGGATGCTTGGCAACCATACATATGGCTTGATCTACCCAAGGATAACCAAGATGGGCAACGATTACCTTCAACTTTCTGAATTTGATACCAACGTCATCAAGTAGAATCGGGTTCTGATATTTCATAGGCGCATTGATTACTGGTGTCCAACCCATGTGGACATGCAAGGGTATATCCAATTCGATACATTTTTCATATATCGGGTCCAACCTCTCGTCATTAGGGGAGAAGTGCTTATAAGTTGGCTGCAGCTTCAGACCCACCATGTTCAAATCTTTAACACTTCTTTCCAACTCCAATACAGCTGCTTGAACATCTCTCATGGGGTCCAAGGCAGCTTGTCCGTAAAGCCTACCAGGGTATTTCCTAACTTCAGCTGCCACGTAATCGTTAGGTATGAATATTTCGTGTTCTTTGGGATAGTCTGGGTGGAAGGTAGTCCTTCGAAAGTCTCCTCCTTGAACAATTCCTAGGTCAATCCCAGCTTTATCTAGCAATTCCACGGTTTCCTTTCCTCCCTGCGATGTAAATTTTTGTCCAAAAGGTCGGTAAAGCTCTTCAGCCCACCACTTTGGTACTTGGGTTGGTATTTGGGCCAAGTGAAGATGAACGTCAACTGTGGTCATGTTAACATTAAAAGAGCTACCTAGTCTCTTAAATTATTATCGTATTTAGGTTGGGAGAAATCTGTTGAAAGTACATGTGTGACCTTAAAAGAATTAATATCATAAACTCGCGGCAAAGACGTCCGTTGGTGTTGTTTAAACCATTATTATAAAAAGTGATGAGATGTTAAGAAGGTAGCGGTAAATTCGTGCTTAAGTGAGTGGACCTATTGGGATTCAATTGCTCAAGCGCGAAAGAAAAAACCCAAGCAACCGAGGTGGTCACCCTATCTCCTCCTCACTCGATTCATTGGATTTTTTAATTTGTTTCTGGTGGTTTGAGTTCCGGCAGCTCCATCGCTTACATGTAAAGGTTTTTTAACAAGCTCATGGCGATATATCATAATGATGCGGCTGGTGAATAAATCTCGCCAGTTAAGGGCGAAAACTGACAAATATTTCTTGTCAGTAATGATTGCCGTGCATAGGTCGCAGCTGTGCTAGCTGGGTTAAAGCGAACTTAGGAAGCCACCTGGAGAATGGCTTGGCTCGGGCGCCGAAGAAGGTCGTGGCGAGCGGCGAAATGCCTGGGGTAGGTGCAAGCTACCGTTGAACCCAGGATTGCCAAATGGGACTTCCTGACGGAGGGAAACCTCCGTCGCTCGCGTAAGCGAGTGGGAACCCCGGGAACGGAAACATCTCAGTACCGGGAGGAAAAGAAAGCAATTGCGATGCCGGGAGTAACGGCGAGCGAAACCGGTAAAGGGCAAACCGAACCTGGTAATGAAAGTTACTGGGAATGTGGAGTTGTAGGACCTTTTCCAATCTCTCGCGTGGGAAGCAGAAACAGTTGGAAAACTGTGCCTTAGAGGGTGATAGCCCCGTAGGCGTAACCGCGCAGGGTACGAGAGAGGGTATCCTGAGTAGGGCGCCTTGGAATTGGAGCCTGAAGCTGGGAGGCATCAACTCCCAACCCTAAACACGTCCCGAGACCGATAGTGTACGCAGTACCGCGAGGGAAAGTTGAAAAGCACCCCGGAAGGGGGGTTAAAAGAGCCTGAAACTAGGTGGCGATAGTAGGGCACGGCTTGAAAGAGGTGAATCTCTCCGAAGGAAGCCGTCGCGAGGCGGTTGTACGAGGGGAGATAATCAGAGTTGTGCCGTCCGTCTAGAATCACGGGCCAGGGAGTTTCGTTGTCGTGGCGAGGCTAAGTGGTTAAACCACGGAGTCAAAGCGAAAGCGAGAAGTCCGCAACCCGAAAGGGTGAGGGACTGGGTGTTAACAGCGCCCGGAGTCACGGCGCGGAGACCCGAAACCGGGTGATCTAGTCCGAGGCAGGCTGAAGTCTCTCTTTGAGGGATGGAGGGCCGAACCGGTCTTGATGTGCAATTCGGTCGGATGATCTTGGGCTAGTGGCGAAAGACCAATCAAACCCGGTAATAGCTGGTTCCTTCCGAATCTGGCCGCAGTCAGGCCTAGCGCGAGGCAGCCGATGGTGTAGAGCACCGATTGGAAAGACATGGGGGGAAACTCTCGGCTTTCCTGCCGAACTCCAAAGCTATCGGCACCGTAGACCGCTGGAGACGGGTTGCGGGGGGTAAGCTCCCGCTCCGAGAGGGGAAAAACCCAGACCGTGGTTAAGGCCCCTAAATGTCGGCTAAGTGTCAACCTAAAAGGGCGTCTCTGTCCTCAGACAGCGGGAAGGTAGGCTCAGAAGCAGCCATCCTTTAAACAACGCGTAACAGCGGACCCGTCGAGGGTGGGGGCCCCGAAGATTCACGGGGCTAAGCCGACTGCCGATACCTCGGGGCAGCCGAAGTAAAGTAGGCTGATTTGGTAGGAAGGCGTCCGGCGTGGGCAGAAGTTTGGCCGTGAGGTCAAGTGGACCACGTTGGAATGAGGATCCTGGCGGTAGTAGCAGCAAAGCTGGGTGAGAATCCCAGCCGCCGAAGGGGCTCGGGTTCCTCGACAATGATCGTCAGTCGAGGGTTAGTCGATCCTAAGGTGGCCCTCAACTAGAAGCCATCGAAAGGGAATCCGGTTAATATTCCGGAACCACACAGGTACCCGCGGCAACGCAAGCTCAGCTTCTGACGCTTCGAGATAGGTAGAGTGAGGTTGTCGCCTCATTTAACCGTTAAAACCCAGGGAGATCTGTAATGGAGAGAACTGGGTGAAGTCGGGAATAGCCTGCCGTTTGGTGGGTTCTGCCGATTCTTAGAGCCCGTGAAAAGGGAGCTGAGAAATGGGATCCTGGGTGACCGTACCTAGATCCGAAACAGGTGCCCCTAGGTTAGAAGCCTAAGGCGTTTCAGGAGACCCCAGGCTAGGGAATTCGGCAAATTAGCCCTGTAGCTTAGGTAGAAGGGGTGCCTGCCCTGTGAGGGGCAGGTCGCAGTGACAAGGGGGCTACGACTGTTTAATAAAAACGTAGCTTACTGCTAAGGCGAAAGCCCTTGTACAGTAGGTGAATTCTGCCCAGTGACGGTATGTGAAGGCTCGATTCAACGGGCAGAAGCACCGTCAAACGGCGGGGGTAACTATAACCCTCTTAAGGTAGCGTAATACCTTGCCGCTTAATTGGCGGCTTGCATGAAGGAATCAACGATAGCCCCACTGTCCCAGCCTGGAACCTGGTGAACCCACTGGCCGGCGAACATGCCGGGGACCCCCGAAGGGAAACGAAGACCCCGTGGACCTTTACTGCAGCTTGTCGTTGGGACGCGGTTATGGGCGCAGAGCGTAGGCGGGAGCTTTCGAAGCCGGATCTTAGGGTCCGGTGGAGGCGACAATGTAACACCGCCCTCCTTTGACAACGTTTCTTACCCCGCGAGGGAGACAGCGGCTGGTAGGCAGTTTCGCTGGGGCGGCAGTCCCTTGAAAAGATATCAAGGGAGCCCAAAGGTCGGCTCAGGCGGGTCAGAAATCCGCCGTGGAGGGCAAGGCCAAAAGCCGGCTTGACTGTGAGCTCAATACCAAGGCTCGCAGAGGCGAAAGCCTGGCCTAGCGAACCTCGATGTCCCTCTTGATGAGGGCTCGAGATGACAGAAAAGGTACCCCGGGGATAACAGAGTTGTCGCGGGCGAGAGCCCCTATCGACCCCGCGGTTTGCTACCTCGATGTCGTTTCTTCCCATCCTGGCCGTGTAGCAGCGGCCAAGGGTAGGGTTGTTCGCCCATTAAAGGGGAACGTGAGATGGGTTTAGACCGTCGTGAGACAGGTCGGATGCTATCTTTCGGGGGTGTTGTGTGCCTGAGGGTAAGGTATCCCTAGTACGAGAGGAACAGGATGCCGGCGCCACTGGTTTACCGGTTGTCCGACAGGGCATTGCCGGGCAGCTACGCGCCAATCGATAAGGCCTGAAAGCATCTAAGGCCGAAGCGAAACCCGAAAATAGGCACTCTTGGCTACCGGTGACTCGGTCACGGCAGTCTATGGTGACATAGGTTGTTGGGTAGCCTACAGCCTGGGACTAGAAGATCCCGTTGCATGGCCACGGGTGTAAGCACCGAGCTTCGGCGAGGTGTTCAGCCCGGTGGTACATATAGGCTGAAAGTTCCATTATCTGGCTAGCGCTATGCGACCTATGCACTAACATTTTTTTTAAAAAAGATCCAGCTCTTTAACTAAGGTAGCTAATTGCTTGAGTTAGGCAAGCTGTTTCATAGGCTTGGCACTTGATGAAGTCATCATGTCGGGCGATAACCAATTTGCCATTCTTGATATCAAACACGTCGGAATGCTAGACTTTCTTACATGCGCCGTCGCCATTGCATTTTTCTGTTCAATTACTGGTGGCAATCTCACGCTTCTTTTTCTTGCTTCATTAGTGTGGATATGTAACCGGCTATACGGTTGCGCATGGGTTTGCTTTCTATCTTTAATATTTGGTTGAGGGCTTCGGAGTTGTGCCTGAAGTCGGTGGAGAATCTATCGTGGTATTTTTCGATGAACTCGCGTGCGGCTCGCTTGATGTATAAAGATCTCACGCTTCCCATTGCTGTCCCTCCCGTGATTTATCGTTAGACTAAAAAAGCTTTCTTATAAGCCCAATTTTTTGACAACGCATAAGGCCAGCACTGCTACCTCTAAGCTGGAGGGGCCCAACAACCGAATCATGGCTTCCTTACCGACGCCGCCTCTATCAAATATTGCTTGGGGCACTTTTCCGATTCTTATCATAGCCCGTGCAGTGCCCCATTCCATCGTTTTCACTCCCTTGGGTTCCATCTTGCGGTCAAAGCTTCTGATCAACAGTCCAAGTTTTCTACAGGCTTTCAGTATTTCTGGTGAATATCTGATATTCATCGCAGCTAGCGTTTTCGGGTCTTTTTTCATTGCAGTCAATACTACGTTTGCTGTATGTTTCGAACCACCTAATTCTGGGAACCCTGTGACCGTGGCTCTATTCCCGGACCTAACAATTCTGCCGGAAAGCCCAACCACCTCTGATTTTTTGTTTGCATCTGGTAGTGCCATCACGATATTAGAACCAACTTCCGGGATGAGTTCAACAAATTTTCTGTTTCCAAGTAGGAGCTGTGAGGCTCTCCATACCTCCTCCATGGCGCGCCCTTTGGAAACCTCGTACCTAACCGCGGACATCTGATCGACCGGCATAACTCCCTTGCCCACTTTTAGCCTTCCTCGGATTGCACGCGATATAAAATTCCTTGCTACAGAAATTGCCGTTTGTAGATCTGATCCCTTAGCCAGCTCAGCGGTTATGGCTGAGGAAAACGAACACCCCGCACCATGGATTTTTTCCGTGGTGATATTGGGTCCGCTGAATTCCTCAAATTTTCCCTCCACGTAGAGTATATCCGTTATCGTGGGTGTCATCAAATGTCCTCCCTTTATCAGAACAGCTCTGGGCCCGGATTTAGCAATTTTGCGAGCTGCTACCTTCATGTCATTTTTTGATTTGATTTTCACGTTAGAGAGCTTTTCGGCTTCAAAAATATTAGGTGTTATCAAAAAGGCTTGAGAGTGCAGTTTCCTCAATTCCGCAACGGCATTATCTTTTATAAGTGACGATCCAGTGGCAGATACCATTACCGGATCAACTACGGTCCGTAATTCATGTTTTTTCGAGCTGGACTTCACGGCTTTAATAATACTCGCGCCGCTCAGCATCCCAATTTTAGCTAATTTCACATCAAAATCGCCCATCACCGTGTCCAGCTGCTGGTTCACGAACTCGGGAGGTAATTCAAAAGCCGCATCTACTCTCCTAGTATTCTGAGCTGTGACTACGGTTATTACGCTAAGTCCGTGGACTCCCCGCGCGGCGAATGTTTTTAGGTCTGCTTGGATCCCTGCGCCTCCGCCTGAGTCAGAACCGGCTATTGTTAGAGCACATGGCACTTTCACAGAATTACCCCTTTGTGATAAGTTGGACATGTTTCAGTTGTTTTCACTTAGGCCACTCCGTGCCATTTTTCTCCCATCTTTTCAAGTATCAGCTCTACGTCTCCATTCATCATCCAGCCATAGCTCCCACAGTACACGCGCATACCATCAAAACCTTATTTACATCTTCATTCAATAAAATCAGTGGGTTTTTATGAAAAAAATCCAGTTGACTCTACTGCAAATCGACAACTATGGGCCATGGACAGTCACGCCAGAGCCGCGCGGTGAGGCAGAACTCCAGGTATTGCAAGCCTCGTTGTTTGCAGAACTCCAACGGCAATTTTCTTCACGAGGCGGATTGGTGTTTACAACTCGGTTCGATAATCTGATTGCGGTAACCAACGGCGTTTCTCTGGAATCACACGATTCTATTCAAAAAGAGATTAACCAAAATTTCCCAGTTACGGTGAGCATGGGCGTGGGTTCGGCAATATCTCCCTATCAAGCGCAGGTTCAAGCCACTCTTTCTCTGCAGCGGGTTGGCAGCAGCCGATCAGCCAAACGTAAGGGCGCGCTGATGGGTTCTTGCGTGCGCAAGCCCGACAAGGATTGGGTACAAATCGCCCACATGGACATTAATCACTCCACACTTATCACAGATAGTGAGCCGATATACAATACTCATCTTTTATTTCAACGTGCCCACATATCGCTTATGTCATCTCTTCTCAAACGAGACGCGCTCGTTTTCTATATGGGTGGGGATAACCTCATTGCTTTGTCTAACGGCTTGGGCGGGACCGAGATAAATGCTGTATTATCTGAGCTAAAAGCTGAACATGGGCTGGAGATGAAAGCAGGCGTAGGAGCAGCGCATACCGCTGATCGAGCGGCCTACCTGGCGAGCGAAGGGCTGCACGAAATTCGCAAGGGCGGGAATAAGTCACCGATAGTGGTTAAAACCGCTTGAGCTCTTCAATCGTGCATTCTTCTAAAACTAAATGTACCCACTGTCACCATAGCTAGCGTGAATAACAATACGACCACAATATCTGTTAGCAAAGAAAACTGTTGTAAACCAATGACTGCCCCTCTAACCGCGTCTACACCATACGTGATGGGATTCAGGTATGTTATCCCCAAAAGCCAAGTTGGAAGGTTGGATAAGGGGAATAGGGCTCCGCTGAAGAAGAAAAGAGGCCACATTACAAAGTTGACCATTAGCATGAAACCTTCAGGACTTTTCATATTTGCCCCAATGCCCAAACCTAGGCTTACCAGGGCGATTGAGATTAAAAATAAAAGGAGTAATGTGCTGACGAAAATATCTAGCGAGATTGGTATCCCCAATAAATAGCCGAATATTATTAAGCCGGTTGCCTGAATCATGACGGTGGTACATCCACCCATGGTCTTTCCAATAAAAATGCTGACCCGGGAAACCGGGGCCACGAGAACTTCCTTCAGGAAATCTAGTTTTCTGTCCCAGATCACATAGACGCCGTAGAACAGGGAGGAAAATAGAACGCTCATCACCAGTATTCCCGGGTATATGAAGTTCCTGTAGTTTATTCCTTCGATGTCTACCACAGATCCAAGTCCAGTCCCAAATGCAATAATCCAAAGGAGGGGAGAAATCAGGGAAGAAATCACCCGCTCTTTTTCCCTGATGAAGACTTTGAATTCCCTCAACCATACCGCATACATGCCTTCAATATCGTTCATGGTCTCCTCTCGCTCATAACGCGATCCCAGATCCCTCCCTCTGGTTGATCGGTTTCTCTTATTCTTCTGCCGGTGTAGTGTAGAAACACGTCATTTAGTGTCGTGGGTTTTATCTCGATTTTTTTGACACGTCCGGAGTTTTTAATAATTTTCACTAAATCACCTCCGCCCTCGTTCGCCACGATTTCAATAGTACTGCCCTTCCGTTGGACAGATTTTACGCAATCAAGGTTTCTCAGCGCCGCCATTCGTGGTTCTTTAGTCTTCAAGATTATTTTGTCCCCACCTATTTGCGCCTTCATTTTTTTTGGAGTGTCGAGTGCAATTATCCTTCCATAATCTATGATGCCCACTCGGTCGCATAATAGTTCGGCTTCTTCCATGTAGTGAGTAGTGAGCATTATCGTCATTCTCTCCTTTTTTGATAGGGCTAAAATATACTTCCAGATGTGTTCCCTCGTCTGCGGGTCTAAGCCGATGGTTGGCTCGTCCAGAAAGAGCACTGTCGGGTGATGCATCATGCCGCGTGAGAGTTCGAGCCTTCTTCGCATGCCACCAGAATAAGTTCTTACCAGATCATCTGCTCTTTTCTCCAAGTCGACTAGGGCGAGCACTTCTGAAATTCTCTTCTTTCTTATTTCCTTTGGCACATGGAACAGAAGGGTATGCATTTTGAGGTTCTCCTTCCCCGTGAGTAGGTCGTCCACACTGGGCGATTGGAACACTATGCCTATAGATGATCTGACCTTTGCTGGTTCTTTCTTGATATCGTATCCGTTTACAACAGCTGTCCCAGATGTCGGCGGTAAGATCGTACAAAGCATGGAGATGGCAGTCGTTTTTCCAGCTCCGTTGGGCCCAAGTAGTCCGAATATCTCACCCTTTCTTATTTTTAAGTTGAGATTATCCGCTGCTTTTATGTTGCCGTAATGCTTGTTCAGGTCGAATGTTTCGATAGAATACTCCATAATCATAAAGACGCTTAGGAACCTCATAAATTTTTAGTGTCTTATCGTAGTACGCAAGTTAGGGAATAAAAAGTATTTAATGAAAGTTGTTTTGTTACAAATTTCATATGAGTTAAGTACGAACACTATAAACTCGTAAGTATCTTCCTAAAATGGACACATCAAGTGGGAAAAAAATGATAATTGGTGTGGGTCATGGTTCGAGTTGGTAAACATTTTGGTATCGAGGGGGAAAAATATTGTCGAGAGGTAGTTGAAAGGCGCCAAGGAAAATGTCAAAATTATTGACTTTTTCCTAACACGATCTCGATTGTGGAAACGTTCATCTCTCCTCTCTCACCCTGGAGTCTTTCGGTTCCTATCGTAATGTTCTGTACGTTCATCTCCTTCAAGAAGCGATTCTTGGTTATCTCCGCCACATCGACAGCTCTGCTGATCGATTGGCCTCTTGCTTTGAGGGTAACGTTTCCGCTACCACGGTTCGCTTGCGTTATCACTGCCAAGACGTAGTTCATTACTGGCTTAATTCCAATAAAAACCACATTTTCATGGCCTTTTGGTTCGACCGTTGTTTTCCCATCAGTTCTTTCTTTTTCTTCCATAACTATCATTTTCTTATAGTATCTACTACCATAAATAATAAACAATGTATGAGACTTTTCCATTCCAACGTCTTTGGTTGAGTATGGCAGTTAAAAGTAAGAAGGGCTTGTTGGTCGTATTGACCTTGATGGGGATGGTGTAATCGAAATGAGCAAGTACAGCATACTACTAATTTATGTGGTAGGAAATGAGGGGATTAACAACTAAAATAAAAAACATCGTGCTCTCGATCACTTATGAGGACACGGAGTTTAACCTCGAGGAGGCGGCTAAGTTGCTGGATGACACGGTCTATAAACCGAAGCGCTTCCCTGGAATTGTCTATAAACTCGAACACCCTCGAGCATCTTTTTTGATCTTCTCAACAGGAAAGGTTGTCTGCGCTGAAGTTAGCAGCATGAACGATGCTAACCGAGCAATAAGGGAGCTTACCAGAAAGCTCAGTGAGGTACACATAAAGGTGAAAACGGAGCCAAAAGTAAAGGTCCAAAATATCGTGGTATACGTTGATTTGGTCCGGAAGTTAGATCTCGAGCATATGGCTCGTAATTTTGAGAACACTGAATATGAACCTAAGGTTTTTCCAGGTATGGTGTTCAGGCTCGAATATCCAAAGGTAGTGTTTTTGTTATTCGCGTCGGGCAAATGTGTCTGCGTCTGGGCGAAAAGCATGTATGAAATAAAAATAGGCGCTCAAAAATTAATCAAAATCATCCGTCGATATTAGTACCCTGTACGTTTTCTACTCTTAAAAATATCCATCAGTCTTCAGGGTGAGCCGCCCCTGTAGTGCCTCATTAAAATTAACTGAGGTACTAGTCAACGGATTCGCAAAAAACCGAACAGGTTAACGTCGTTTTTTCGTTCCAGCTTTTT
>CAYFIY010000030.1:0-13752 GCA_964343275.1 Hadarchaeota archaeon (SeqCode) | reverse complement strand
AAATAATAATATTATAAAATTTATTTACTAGTTATAATTCTTCTTTTATTATACACAGTCTTAACATTTATTAAACTCACATAAATCGCATCTGTAAGAATTTTATTATATTTATTTTCTACATATATTGCATGATGAATTCTAAAATATTTAATCTTTTGAACTTGCGAGTTAACGCGTTAGAGTCCAAAAATATAAGAACTCTAGAAAGCCACAGAACCATATTATTTAAATATATGCATAAAGTATAAAATTCAGGGTTGGTGATTAAATGAATCAACGAGAGTCTTTAATGTTGAAATCTGTCCTGTATGGAGGTGTAAGCGGGACTTTTATGAAGACACTTTTTATCCCACCAACGAGGGAGGATTTGAAAAAGTCCGGGGCTAACGTGGCAATTTTGGGGGCACCCTTCGACGGATGCGCTGTTGGAATCCCTGGCGCCGGTATGGGACCAAAGGTAATTCGTATGGCGTCTGACGATTTATTGAGTTACAATATAGAGCTTGATATAGATTTTGCGGAACACATCAAACTAGTTGACTGTGGCGATGCTCTTCCGGTCACTGGCAACACCATGGAGTGACATAAAAATATTGAAGATGCTGTTTCGGAGATAGTAGAGGCAGGTGTGTTACCAATAGTTCTCGGGGGAGATCATTCTATAACTTTACCAGCGTTTAAAGGTCTCCATAAACATGGTAATGGTAAAATTGGACTTATTCATTTTGATACGCATATGGACACAGCCGATAACTATGGTGGTCAGAAGATTAGTAATTGCACGCAAATAACTAGAATAGCCGAACTTGAAAGAGTGGATCCTAAAAATATAGTTCAGATAGGACACCGAAACTACCTTAATCCGCGAGATGAGAAAATCAATGCCGAGAAGATGGGCATAACAACTTTCTACGTTTGGGATGTTTTCAAGAGAGGTATAGAGGATGTCACAAAAGAAGCAATAGAAATAGCGAAAAAAGGGACTGATGCTCTCTACTTAACCGTAGATATCGATGTTCTAGACGCTGCCTACGCACCCGCAACCTCGGTTCCCTCACCGGGAGGTATTTCAAGCAGACAACTGATAGAAGGTGTTCGTCTCGTCGCTATGGCAGGAGTTGATGGTTTGGATCTCGTAGAAGTTTCCGGTCCACAGCAAGATTCTAATTTAATAACTGCGAGAAGCGCCGCTTCCGTAATTGCAGATTTCATTGCAGCCCATACGCTGGGTAAGAGGTAGGCAAAGGTGAGGTTAGCAATCATAAAATTTTAGTTTTTCACTCGTTATTTATAAGCTTTATAGATTGATAGACCTCAATCTAATTGCCCGTTTTAAAAAAGGTGATAATTTCATAATTTTAGGCCGTCTGCTACGTATTCGAGCCCAAGTGATTTTAGCTTTTCTCGAGTTGGTATGCCCGTTGCTCTATCCCACCCTCGAAAACCATAGTAATCATCTAACATTTTATTCAGCATATCTTGTGGAATCGCTTCACCTTCATAAGGGCCTTCCGGTAGAGGTTCCATCAGGCGCTGAGGTAGGGTGTCGTCTTTTCTCGTTATACCTTCGCGCACGTTGAAAGCCCTAGATAAATTAAACGCCCTTTCCCCTACTTTCATTAATTCTTGAATGGTGACATCCCATCCGGTAGCCGCGGCCACTATGTCGGCTAAAGTTGCAACTTTAATCCCCCCATCCGCATAGCTTGTAAATATGCATGCTGGCAAGCAGTCGTATAAAGACCATAAATCGCCACTAATTTTAACTTGCTTCGCTTTTTTACTGCCAGCGTAAAGTCGATCCCTAGGGGATATTGTTGTATCTAGTCCTATCTCCGGACATAGCCATTTTTCATCCTCATAAACATCGTCGTGCTCGCATTGCAAATGGCATGCCCCCCTATTCGATACGGCGTAAGACAAGCCCAAGCCTTTCTTTCCCCTTGGTTCATGAAGTGGTAATTCTTGGCCTTTAATGTGCAAGGCAAATTCCGCGGAACCTTTGCCTATTTTTTCCGACGCCCTTTTTACACCCTCGGCAAAGAGATTCCCTATTCCTTGGCGCTTGGCTATCTTATCTATCAATTGAATAATTGCCCCGTGATTACCCCAAGTTAGATCGATCCCATCTGTCTCATCAATCGTTATTAGGCCTTTCTCATAACATTCCATCGCGAATGCTATAACTACTCCTGTAGAGACGGTATCGATTCCATATTTGTTGCATAGCTCACATGCCTTTGCAATCGCTACCAGGTTATCGTTCATACAGAGGGAACCCAATGCAGCCGCGCTTTCATATTCCGGCCCGCCATAAGTGGGGTCGACGACATATGGCTCCTTGGCCTCCACGACCCTTTTATGGGCAATTGGACAAGCATAGCAGGTGGCTCTCTTTACTAATATAGTTTCGGTTATAGTTACCCCGGTGATTTTTTCTGCCCCTTCAAACATGCATCTCTGAAAAGCTTTAGTGGGCAATCGCCCGCTCGTATTCAGATCGGCGAGATCTACGTCGGTCCCATGTTTATACATCAAATCTCCATAGATGCCTTCCCAAACCTCTTTTGCCGCCTTTCTGGTTAATTCTTTCAATTTACTCTCTTCGGCAAACTCTATTTTCATTGTTCCACGGACTGCTATGGCCTTTAGCTTTTTCGATCCCATCACCGCTCCCATACCACTCCTACCAGCTGCAAATATGATATCGCTCATGATGCATGCATATTTTACTAGATTCTCACCCCCCGGGCCTATACAAGCAACTCGGATTTTATTGTCTTTCAACTCATCTCTTATGTCCTTTTCAGTATCGCCTGTAATTTTTCCCCATAGTTGACTTGCATCACGGATTTCGGCCTCACCATCGTTAATCCAGAGATATACGGGAGATTTAGCCCTGCCTTCGACGATGATAGCATCATAGCCTGCGAATTTAAGTTCAGGTCCTAAAAATCCTCCAACGTTTGATTCGCCCCATACACCAGTCAGTGGCGATTTAGCCATTATAACATATCTAGAATTTGCGGGAAACGGGATTCCCGTAGCCACGCCGGGAGCGATAACTAACTTGTTTTCAGGACCGAGTGGATTTATCCCTGGTTTTATTTCATCAAATAGTATTTTCGCGCCCAACCCTCTACCACCAAGAAACTTTCTAACAGTCCCTTCGTCTAGTTTTTCTTTGTGTATTTCCTCATTAGTTAAGTTCACGCGCAGTAGCTTACCCATATAACTGTAAGTCAGCAATTCACCTTTATTTATTTTTTAACTTTGCCTTTTAATACTTTCGGGAATTAATATAATAATTGAATTCATTCAATAAAATTAATCAGAAAAAAGAAAATATTTAAATGTTGAAAAGGCCACATTAGATACTATGGGGGGAATATTTGCTCTCGGATCAAACGATGAAAGGTAAGCATTTTATCACTTGCCAAGAATGGTCGAAAAAAGAGCTCGATAATATTTTAGGGCTAGCTTCTAAGCTTAAATCTAAGCAAGCAAAAGGAAAACCTCACGAGTTGTTGAAAGGAAAAACATTGTTCATGCTCTTTTTTAACCCATCTACCCGAACTAGAAATTCATTTGTAGCTGGAATGACACAGCTGGGCGGGAATGCGGAGTATCTATCTTCTGATGCCACCTGGATTAAAGCAGAATCAATTAAGGATACAGTCAAAGTCTTGTCAAGGTACGGAGATGGATTGTCGGTTAGATACTATAGATGGGAATTACCTTATGGCGAGGGCAACCGCATGCTTCGTTTATATGCCAAGCATTCGGCCAAACCAGTAATTAACATGGAGGATGGCATGTATCATCCATGTCAGGGCATGGCTGATTTAATGGCTATGAAAGAGAAATTTAATAATTTAAAGGGGAAAAAATTCGTTCTTAGTTGGGCATACTCGAGATATTTTGGGGGATATCTTGGTTCGGAGTGTCACACTAATATCATGCTCATGTCCAGATTTGGAATGGATGTCACATTATCACATCCAAAGGGATTTGATGTTGCCCCATGGATCCTTGAGGCTGCTAAGAATAACGCAGCAGAGTCCGGCAGTAATTTCGAGATTGTTAATGATATGAGAGATGCTTGTGAAGGTGCTCATGTCGTCTACCCTGTAAATTGGACTCCGTGGAAAAAATTTTATAATGAAAATAACTTGGAGAAACGGAAGAAGATTATACAAAACCATACAGAAAGGTTCAGAAAGTGGATATGTACACAAGAATTGATGAATCTCACAGAAAAAAAATCAATCTTCATGCACCCCATGCCATTCAATAGGGGTGAGGAAGTAACCGAAGAAGTGGCGGACGGTCCACATTCCGCGATATACGACGAAGCGGAAAATAGACTGCATGTTCAAAAAGCTATACTTGCCCTCACAATGGGTGGCGTTGAGAAATGATCGGGGGATGACTTATTACGACCTGTTGTTCCACCTGCAAGAATTATCGCACTTGCCTTAAACATAGGAATAAAATCCCTCCACTACCGAACACAACCTGCTGTGTCGGGTGCGATTATTACAACAAGGCCAAGCGCGCCGGAAAAGAATGGTGGTGCCCCTCTCCAAAATTCTTCGATATTAACCAGCTGATCAGCTGTTGATTATTTTTTTTGACTCGCCCACTTCTTCAGAAAGCAAGAAATTTACTGAATTTTAGTCACGCTTTCCAATTTGGAGATATGTCTTAAATTCATCCAAATCCATATCTTTGACGCCCATTTTTCCTAATGTCCGTCCCTGCCTCCAATAGTCAACATGGTTCATGGCAGATAACAAAGTTATCATGGTTCTAGTAACTGGCATTTTTATTCCAGCTAATTCTGCAATTTGGACAATCGGAACTAGACCATATGGGACATCCTCGGTTACATAACGGTCGGTGTGGACGTTGAAGGGTCCCTGAATATCTCTTAAACCGGTTGGGAAGGCTATGTTCATGATGCATTCACTGGACTCAAAATCTGATTTTTCGTAGTCCATGGGTTTAACATTAAGCGCCCCTCCTGTCATCATAAATTCTCGGTGAATCGCCTTTACTACTTCTTGAACTGATTTTGTGATACCCTCTACATAGACGTGAAAGTTTCCCTTAGAATACTCAATCCTCCCCGCATTGAGAAGTGTGGCTGGAGGGTGTAAAATGGGGTTAGGGTTGCTTAAGGCTACTTCAGCTATATTTCGTGCGGGTTGGAGCATTGGAAAGAAATCTTTCAGCTGGGAGAATATCTCGGTTGTATCTGTGGCTGGAAAAGCTGAAAACAATACCTTCGTGGCGTAACTATGTAAATGTGCTTGGCCCGGACCTGAAAGTCTGGTTGCGTATGGAAGCGTGCTACATTCTGCCAACTTAAATTTTGTTTTTACATTCATTTCTCTAAAGATCTTAGCAATTTCTAAAGTTCCGAAGTTACCTGGCCATAAAACAAGAGTTTGATTTTCTTCCAAATGTCTTGCGCACAACTCGGCAAAGGGCTTATGTGCAAAAGAAGGCAGCGTATACATTATAAAATCAACACCGCGAATAACATCTTCAATTTTGGTAGAAACTACGTTTAACTTGGCTTCCCCCTTTCGACCCACTCCCTCTATTTGTATGGTTTTAGTGTTAAGGACTTTCTCGATTTTATCTCTAAATTTTGGTAGCTCGAACATATTAACTTCGTAGCCTGCCAAAGCCATTTCTGCAGCCATTGTATGGGCACCATTGCCCCCACCTAAAACTGCCACTCTCTTCTTCATGTTCAGGGATTCACCTTCCAGCAAAATATGGTATCACTATATTTTTATAGTTTTCAACAGTTTCTTCTAACGCGTCTTTTTCTTCATAAGGCTGCCAGAGCACGAAAAGTTTTACACCAGACTTGATAAACTTCTCGATCTGTCCTATGGCTTCATCCGGGCTTCCGGATATAGTTACCTCGCTGGCGAGATCCGTCGGAATTTTACTTGCATATTCTGATTCTTTAGGATATTCACCCATAAGTGGCCCAGGCCGCCTTGACCACATTAAATTTTCGTCGGCTATTTCTTTGTATCCCAGATCGCGGAGGAGACGGGGTCTTGCAGCTAAATCTAGCTTTCCCCTTGCTGCTGCTATCTCCTTAGCTCTTTCATGGTCCTTTAGCACAATAGTGTATATTGTGAGGCCCGGGTCTATCTTCTTTACATCACGCCCACTGGTTTTTGCGGAGCTTTCTATTTCCTTCAGGTCTTTTTTGTAACTCTCCGGAGTGTATGTTATAGGAATCCATCCATCAGCCACATGACCTGCAAATTTCCTCATTTTTGGGCCCAGAGCTGAAAGATAAATAGGTGGGTGCGGCTTGGTAAAAGGTTTGGATGTTAAAAAGCCGTCTTTCACGTGGAAGAACGTCCCATCGAAGCTGAAGGGGTTTTCAATGGTGGACTTCCAAACTCCCTGCAACACGGTGACAAACTCCTTTAACCTCGTTAACAAGCGGTAAGGTCTACTTCCGGCTTGGTCTACCAATGGACCAAAATTTCCTATTTCTCCCCCCCCTACGCCGAGTTGAAATCTTCCATTTGATATGTTATCTAAGGTAGAGACCATATGTGCAACGATTGCGGGATGGTATTTTACCGAATCAATTACATTAGTCATAACTTCAATTTTCTTGGTTTTGTTCATTATTGTAGTCAATACAGCAAAACTATTCCATACTGGTGCTTGCCCCGGAGTCCACCAAAAAAGATTATCGCAAGCCGCCACCAGATCAAATCCATATTCTTCAGCCTTCACACCATATTTCAGCGCATCATGAAGCCCTACAGGTTCAACAAGATAAAATCCAAACCTGGTACG
The DNA here is from genome assembly GCA_964343275.1 of Hadarchaeota archaeon (SeqCode). Lineage (GTDB taxonomy): Archaea > Hadarchaeota > Hadarchaeia > Hadarchaeales > Hadarchaeaceae > Hadarchaeum. The sequence continues at coordinate 6,903 of CAYFIY010000030.1, read as the reverse complement.
TTCTATGTTGGATATTATAATCACCGGTAATTCTTAAGTTATCTCTCTTTTAAAATGTATGCCGAAAAAAATATGCAGTTAAATTGGGTTTAACCTAAAAAGCAATTCTTCAAAACGTTTAATAAGTGGAACGAAGATGGTAAAGCAGATGACATATCTTAAAGAATATCCTTCCAAAGTTCGGACGGATCTCTCTAGTAAACCAGGTCATCCTGGGGCCGGAAGCAGGATGTGGAAAGTGATCGTAACTGTTAAGGAGATCAAAGGGAAGTGTGACGCAGGCCATAAAGTTGGAGATAAAATAGAATTCATAGGAGATAACATAATCAATGGTGAGCCTCGTTGCATTTTAGGAATAGCTGCAATCTGGCCATTGCTCCATACGATGGCGTTCGGCGGAGTACTTTCAAATTCGTCTCCCTTACGTAAAGATGATGATACGTGGATTGCATGTTGTCCGGACCCCAACAATTTAGTTATATACGAAATGAAAAGGACCGACGTTTTCGAAAGAACACCTGAATCTATGGGAGCTTTCGTTCCGTTCAAGGAGTGATTTAGATGGAAAAAGATATCCGGGTAACGGTTAAAGAGGTTAAAAATATTACTCCTAGCTGCTTTAAAGGTAGGGAAGAATGGGAGAAATGGAAGTTTAGACCTTGTGATGCAGGATATGGACCAGGCCAAGAATTGATTTTTAAAAAAGGTAAGATTTTAGTGGATGGCAAAATACCATGTTTTGCATCTATCTACCATATAATAGAATATATTATGGGGATTTCATGCGGGGCGAGATTTCCGTGGTTGGAGAGGCCAAAAAGTGGTTACGTAATAGAAAAAGACGGTATTTTTGTGAAGAACAAAACTATGGGTTTCTGCCCTGATGCAGAAAACACGGTTATTTTTGAAATCGAACAAATCGACGAGGGAAAATAATCAGAATAAATTTTATAAAAATAAAAAAAAATCCATAAATAAAATATTGAAGAAAATAGGGGCAATTGGATGCTGAAACTGCCCGTAATGAATCTTAAAGGATCCCCAGAAAAAATTGGGAGAGCTGTTGGGTTAAAATTCAAGGCGCTAATTCATAAAGAAGTAAAAGTTCTTTTTGATAATTTGAGATTTCTTTCACCATTGCCTTTAACTAAAGAACATTGTTTGAAATTGTCTGGAAAATATTTTCCATACGCACAGAAATACGCTCCCGAATTAGTAGAAGAGATAGAAGGGATATCGGATGGCGCGGGTTTGGGATTAGAGGAAGTATTCTTTTTGAATTGTTATTTAGATATTTCTTCTGATCTTTTTCGGCCAAAAATGGCATTTGAATTATTGGGATGCTCTTCACTTGCAGCATCAGGAAAAGCAACTGCTGATAAAGAAGTTATTATCGGACAGAATTTTGATGTCAATGTAGCTTTCCAAGATAGTTCCATTCTACTAGCGGTCAGAACAAAATTAGGCGCATCTTCTCTGATTTACACGTTGGCAGGCCTGGTGGGATGTGTTGGTATTAATTCTAACGGGATATCGGTGATGAATAATACTCTTTTTTCATCTGGTCCTAGGCCGGGTGTCCCATTTGCATTTATCGTCAGAAAAATACTGGCGCAAAAAACAATCGGAGAGGCTCTCGATGCAGTGTTAAAAGCCCGTAGAGCGACTGGCATGAATTATTTGCTCTCAAACCCTAAAGGCGAGATTTACGACCTTGAGACTACCGCATCCAAGGCTGAAGTTATTTCTCCGCAAAAGGATTACATTTGTCACACCAACCATTTTCTATCGTCTAAATTGAAAAGATATGAAATTGTAAAATTAGAAAATTCCATTAATAGATGGACTAGAATTAAAAAAATATTAGGGGACTGCTATGGTAAGCTAACTCCCGAACTTTTCAAAGAAATCCTAGCGGATCACAAAAATTATCCTAACTCTATTTGTTATCATTCCGACCCACGTTCTACTAGATATAGACGTCTTAAGACGGTATCCTCCATAATTTGTCTGCCTAGGGCTAAAAAAATGATTTATACAAATGGAAACCCTTGTGAAAGCGATTTCATTGAGCATAGCTTATAGCCTCCGATGTCGGGGAGGTATATATGAACTATAAACACAATTATAAAAATTTTTAATCTTTAAGCCTTTCTATCTTAAAAAATAAATAATCGGTTATATGGAAGAGTTATATTTTTAACGGCTAAAATATAAAATGATGGCGGTAAAATGAAACTAATAGATTTAACGCAACCTTGGGGAACTATGGCGCCACCATTTCCCACCGATCCCCCCCCTGTTATAAGCGTCATAGGAACGATTTCTGATGGGGGACTTTTTTCTCAAAAAATAGAAACACCTATGCATTGCGGTACTCACATAGATGCCCCGATACATGCCCTTTCAGGGGGTAAGGACATGGCCAGTATTCCCTTGGAGCAACTGTTCGGTGAGGGCGTTATTGTCGACGTGAGCGATGTATGTGGCGAGTTCGATATTATAAAGCCTCACCACATCACCGATAAAATGGAAGTTAATAAGGGAGATATTCTGATTATACACACCGGTTTTCACCACTACTATTTCAATGGTTCAACGCCAGATGAAACGGCATACTTTTGCAAACATCCTGGCCCGTATAAAGAATTTGCAGAATGGGCAATAGAGAATAAATTGAGATGGATCGGATTCGACTGTGGGAGTGCAGATCATCCTATGAACAATATCATAAGAGACTTAAGGCCGGATATCACAAAACAATTTGAAAAGAAGATACGTAAAAAAGCGGATAAAGTTTTTCCTAGAGAGAGCTGGAGTAATATCCATAAAACACTTTTCCCATACGATATAATACACGCAGAAAACCTTGGTGGAGATATAGACAAAGTTTTAAACAAGAGAACTCAAATAGGAGCTTTTCCCTGGAGATTTGTTGGTGGAGATGGTAGTATTTGTAGGATTATAGCATTCGTTGAATAAGTATGCGCCCAAAAAAAATTAACATATACCTTGTCGTGCCTTCGGCTTTTATCTTCATTTTTTTTGCTAGAACGGTAGCTTTACAGAGATTTTCTGCTCTTATGAACAGATTTCTTTATTGCCTTGACAATATTTACATAACCAGTGCATCGACACAGATTTCCTTTTATATATTCCCTAATTTCATCCTCCGTAGGTTTCTGTTTTTCATCGAGCAAAGCCTTCGCCGTCACGATCATACCCGGTGTGCAGAACCCACACTGAATCGCACCTTCGTCTAAGAAGGCTTGCTGTATCGGGTGCAATTTTTGGCCAGCGATGCCTTCGATAGTAGTAATATTTTTCTTGTCAACTGACACAGCTAGAGTCAAACACGATAGAATCGCCTTCGCTTCTACTAGAACCGTGCATGCCCCACATTCGCCAGTCCCGCATCCATACTTCGTCCCAGTCAGACCCAGTTCTTCCCTTATCACGTTAAGGAGCAATTCGTTTGGTTTTACGCGGAGTTTTTTCAATTTCCCGTTTATCTTGAACTCTATCGTTTTTTCAATCATGCCTTAACCACCTGATCTTTTCCAAGCTATTTTCAAAACCTCCTCTGTCAACACCTTAGAAACTGTTCTCCTGTAACCTGAAGTGGAACGCACATCGGTAATAGGTTTTATCTCTTCTGACACGACCTGAGCTGCTCGCTCCATGAGCTCAGCATTTATTTTTTCCCCATTAAGCACATCCTCTGCCCTTTTAACTCTGAGCGGTGTGGGTCCTACTGCACCAAGCGCTATTTTGCACGATTTACATTTTTGACCATCGCGTTCAAGAAACGCTGCGGCGTTTAATTTTGATAGGTCGGCACTCACTCTCGATATTTTCAGAAAAGAGCTCCCAGCTTTTCTAGGAACGCTTGGGAGATGAATCTCCGTTAGCAATTCATAGGGGGATAGGACTGTCTGCCCCGGACTCTTGAAGAACTGATTTAATGGGATATTTCTGCTCCCTCGGTAATTTGAAATCTTCAATTGCGCGGACAGAACGAGCAAAGGGGGTGCGATATCTGCTGCTGGAGACGCATTACAAATATTGCCTCCAATGGTTCCCATATTCCTTACTTGGACTTTTCCAAGGGCTTTAACGCCCTCGTACAGGGCGTAGTACTTTTCTAACTTTTTTGATTTCTCGATAGTGCAAAGTGGTGTTGTCGCACCAATGGTAAGCCCCTTCTCTTCCTTTATATTATTCAAGCGTTTGATGCGCATAATGTTGACCACGAATCTAGGTTCGATCTCTCCTTTCTTCATCTTCACTAGCAGATCAGTGCCTCCAGCCAGAACCACAGATTGTTTGCCGAACTTATTTATTAAAAAAAGTGCTCGATTGACAGAATGTGGCTCGAAGTATTCAAACTCAGATGCCAATATCTTGGTGTTACTCAATTTCGATCCCCCCTTGATTTAAAGCTAGTAAGACCTTTTCAGGTGTTATCGGCAACTCTCTGAATCTTATCCCTATTGCGTCGTATATTGAATTGGCTACAGCAGCTGGCACAGCATTTATTGCAGCCTCTGCGATACCCTTGGCGCCAAACGGTCCTTTTGGTTCGTGAGTGTCAGCAAAGAAAACTTTTGTATTTACTAGTTCGGGTAGGTCGCAAGCTGCGAGCATTTTAAAATCAGTTAAGTAACCTTCGCCTAACAGCTCTCCGGTTAGTTTGTCGGTACACGTGTCCTCAATTAATGCATAACCGGCTCCCCTATGGAATCCACCATGCAGTTGTCCTTTGGCTAGTCTTGGGTTAATTATCGTTCCAGAGTCGCAGCCAATTACAGTTTTCACCGGCTTTATCATTCCAGTCTTTGTATTTACCTCAACCTCGATAAAACATGCTATGAAAGACGGGGAATTATGTAAGGGGTGGTAGCTGTCAACTGACGCTATCGTACCCCAGTTGTTCTGTCTGGCCGTTTCAGCAATCTCTCCAACGGTAACTTTTTTGCCGCGGATCCCCTCGGCATAGACGATCCCCTGTCCGATCTTCTCGTTAGGCCTAATCTTTAGAGCATCCGGCGATTTCTCTAAGATTCTGGATGCGTACTCGAGTAATTTCTGCTTCACCTGACCAGCTACTTTTTTTGCTGTCAGTCCGCCGACGTAGGTTCCCCTAGAAGCATGCGTAGCTATATCATATGGTGTGGTACTAGTACCTACATTCGAAATGACCACATTATCCAGAGGAACCCCTAACTCCTCAGAAACTACTTTCGCTATTGCATCTAGCGTACCGCCACCTTGATCCATCAGTGAAGTGACTAAATCAACCGTCCCATCTTCATTTATTTTTATCATTGCGCCTGAATAATCCATTACAAGTGGAATTGGGCCTCCAGTACCTGAACTATGAAATCCTTTGGCTACACCTATTCCTCGTCTGACATCGCCTAAGTGTTTTTTAGATCTAAGTCTATCTTTCCAACCTATGAGTTTCGCACCCTTTTTTAAAATTTCTTCGGTTCCGCAGCTATCTATTCTCAATTTTACCGTCGGGCTGAGATAATACATGTCTCCGAATCCGATATCGTTCTTTAATTTTAGCTCTATCGGATCCATTTTTAATTTTTCTGCCATTTCATCCAGCATTGACTCAACTGCGAAGGTAATCTCAGTATTTCCATATCCGACAAATGCGCAACCTGGAACTTTGTTTGTATAAACGGCCTCTCCCTCAAATTTTATATTGGGTATTTTATAGTGATTGATCCATGAGGCATTCATTACTAATAAGTATGTTTCGGTCTCGGTATTGTATGCTCCCGCGTCTAGAAAACTTTCTATTTTACCGGATAAGAGAGTGCCATCTTTTTTAGCTCCTAGTTTATATTTTATAATACATGGATATCTGCTGTGATTATGCGTGTCCTCTTCCCTCGTAGATACCAACTTAACTGGCCGTTTAGCTTTCAGTGCTAACGCAACGCATATCGGAATTATAGAGTTCATGTGTAGGCTCGAACCGAATGATCCCCCTATCGACAATCTCTTGATGTTGATCTTGTTAAGAGGTATCCTAAATATATTGCCAAGTTGTACCCTAAGTCCATGTATGCTCTGCGTAGTTGCCCAAACCGTCATCCCGCCATCTGGTAGGGGCTGGCACACTACCGACTTCGTTTCTAGTTGCGCATGGTAAGGGCGGCCAGTTTTATACTTTTTCTCAATAATCACGTCAGATTCGGCAAAGCCTTTTTCGACATCACCCCAACCTATCTCCATCTTAGCAGCAATGTTATTCTTCACACTTATTTTTTTGTCCCTAATAATGATAAAATTATGTAACTTTGGGTTGCCTGCTGACTTAGCCTTAATAGGATCTAGCACTGGTTTCAGTACTTCATATTTCACTTTGATTAGTTTAAGAGCGTTTTCAGCTTGCTCTTCTGTTTCGGCTGCTACTGCAGCAATTTTATCCCCAACATAAAGAGGCTTACTCGTTAGAACTGTCGTATCTTTGAGTTCTTGTTTAGGATTGCTTGCAAAGCGTGGGCAATAAATATCTTGTGGAGTTTCTTTAAATGTAATACAAACCGTTCCAGTTTTCTCGGCTTCCCTTGTGTCAATTCTTTTTACCTTGGCATGTGGGTGGGGGCTTACCAAAACTCTCGCGTGTAAGAGCCCGGGAAGATGAATATCGGATGAGTAAGTTTCCCACCCAATTACTTTTGATAAGCCATTTTTTCTAGTGGTTTTCCTTCCTATAAAATTAAATTTAGAGCCCTTCATTAGAGTTAATTCATCCTAAGGCATTTAAAAACTTGAGCTCCTTTACGCGCTAGCGTTGTAATTAGTCACCCATTACCCCATTAATGATTTATAAATAGCAAAATTAATTTTATTAGTATTTCCTCGCGTCCTACCATTGAATTA
>CAYFIY010000029.1:0-13861 GCA_964343275.1 Hadarchaeota archaeon (SeqCode) | reverse complement strand
TTCCGGCAGATAAATTTCCATTTTTTCGAACTTATCTCCGACCGTTTTCATTGCTCCTGATAATACTTGAGTTATCGTTTTAAGTGGATCTAATCCAGATTCCAAAGTTTTTTTTGCTAAATCTTCTGATTTCTTTTCGTCCCCGTTTATGATTGCATCATTCAGCTCTTCTAATAGTTTCTCCATTTAAACCGTACATATTCTTTTTTCACGATATATTTATACTTATGGCAATCTTTAGAATCGAAAAAAATATTTTTGATGGCGTAGTCTTTTTTTTAATTTCCTACCTAGATCTTTTTATCAGAGGATAAGATAATCCACACGGAAAAAATACTTTGATGTCGTCAAAGACTTAGTTTAAGATTAGAGTGTTAAATCAAGTGTCCGGAATAGGTTTTTGGGGGTTATTTTCTCTATTGATCCATTATTACTGGATTATCATTCTGTGGTGATATCCGATTAAATTAGATGATACAAATACTAATTTAGTTTGATAAACGAGGGCGTATTAATTTCCGGAAATACTTGGCACCAAACTTGGTTCGTTTCAGTTGCACACACCAATGAAGACATTGCACGAACTACTTATGCCATTCAAATAATGTTATCACCTCGCCGAAAAAAAGTTTTAAACGACTAAAATTGCATTAAAATTATTTATATCTGTAATCTTCGAGATTATAGTTAAATATGTTAAATTTAACTTTAATTATGATTGATGATTGCAGAGGTTTCGTAAGGGAACTTAAAAAGCAACGCAAACTGAAAAAAGTTAGAGTACAGGTTGACAGGAACTGGGAGATTGGCTGTATCGCTAGGAAAGTAATGGAGTTCCAGCCAGATAAAAGATTCGCGATTTTGTTTGAAAAAATAAAGGGTTTTAAATTCCCAGTTTTCATAAATGGCTTTGCGTCCACTGAAATGTATGCAATAGGATTGGGTACTACTGTTGACGGAGTTCAGGAGACGTGGCAATCCGCACTTCAAAGACCCGTGGAACCGGAATTAGCAAGTACTGGAGCGTGTAAGGAAAACATTCTTCTCGGTGAAAGTATAGACCTCAATATCTTTCCCCATATAGTCTCGACACCCAAAAAGGAGTCTGCGCCATATATCACAGGTGGGTGCGTTGTGATGAAGGATCCCGAAACTGGAATCGGAAACGTTGGTGTTTACAGATGCATGTTCAAGGGCAAGGATAAGTTGGGCATACATATGGCACCCATAAGTGATGGCGGAATAATTTACTCTAAATATGAGAGATTGAACAGACCTATGGAAGTTGCTATAGCGATAGGTCCGCCCCCAACGGTTTACTCGACTGCTATCGCAAGGGTACCTTTTGGAGTTGATGAGCTGGCGGTGGCGGGGGGGCTGATGCACTCGCCATTAAAGATTGTTAAATGTGAAACTGTGGATTTAGAAGTACCAGCAAATTCTGAAATCGTTATTGAGGGTGAAGTCCAGCCTAAGTATCGGGAATCGGAAGGACCATTTGGAGAATTTTACGGATACATGGGGGAAGAGATAATGAGCCCCGTGGTCTACGTTACAGCGATTACCTACAGAAATAATCCGATTTATCAGTCACTCCTACAGCAAAACACTCCAAATGAGGGAACTCTGTGCAAAGATATGGGGATGGAAGTTATACTGATGAATACTTTCAAGAGCATCGGTATTTTAGCGGTCACCGACGTCCATGTTAGAGAAAGGTCATCTGGGGAATGTGTGGTTCTGGCAATCAATAATGCCCATCCCGAACAAGTCCGATTACTGGCTCAGGCCTGTTGGGCGACCTATCCGATATCGTTTAAGCAGGTAATCGTGGTCGATTCGGATTGTAATGTACGTGACTATTCGGATGTGGAGTGGCGGATGTCTACCTGTGTACAGCCGGAGAGGGATATTCACGTATTTAATAACTGTGCAGCAAGTGCCTTGGATCCCTCAGTTCAAAAGGACAAGCGTAAACAAGGTTCGAAGCTATGCATCGACGCCACACGGAAGATTAATTATCCAGAAGTAGCCCTACCTCCCAAAAGCATGTTAGATAAGGCGGAAAAGCGGTGGAAAAAATACGGTCTGTCAGAATAAGATGATATATCTCGAAAAGATCAGAAACCCTCCGTAAACTTGGTTTAATGGCAGGAATAGTAATAATACTCGGCATCATTTTATTTTTTCTGTCATCGGGTCTTACCTCGCAAGCAACGATGGAGCAATAGCCACGTGATTTATGATCCTTTCTTACCTTTAATATTGTTCCACTCTAACTTCGGAACTTTAGCGCTGCTAATTGGTTTTGTTGCGATCATGCTCTCAAATCCCGTGCCCGAGTAGTTATAATATGAATAATTAGCGTAATAATTTTCTTCCTTGTCTTGATCTTATTATGGACTTTGCAGTTCTCCTGATGCGTGGCTGTCCATCTTTATTTTTACTCCTAAGTCAACTTCTCGCCATTGAAATTTCCAGGTCGTTTAAAGTCTGCGAGAAAACTCCGTTAAATCCGTTACGACAAAATTCCCTGACTTTTTTCTATCTCTGTCTAAATAAAATGATTTGATACCAGCCTCTTTTGGGGCAAGGTAATCGAAAGTCCAATTGTCGCCTACGTGAACCAAATCTGCAGAAGAAACTCTCATAATATCTAAGATATCCAAATATACCCTTCCAGTTTTTTTGACGACCTTGAAATCAGTTGTAGCCGAAAACATCCTCTCAAAATACTTATCTAATCCAGATTGTTCAAGCTCAACTTCTGCTAGCTCCCTAGCTCCATTTGTAATTACGATTAGCCTAAACCTATTATGAAGATCTTTTAATGTTTGGTGCGCTTCTGGATAGGCTCTTACACTGAGGCGACACTCCTCGATTAATTTTCCCGAGTCTCCCTTCAAACCCAGCTCTCTCCACCAGTAATTAATGTCGTACCATTTGAGCTTTTTAATCCCAACTTCATCAAATCTCCTCCTTACCTCGCGGCGAGCGTCTTTGTAACCCATATGCATTAGTTCGGCGTAAAGCGCGGAGATGCCCCAATGCCAAAATTTGTCCGAGAATGCATGATCTACTAACGTTCCGTCTAGGTCAAATGAAATGATATTCGTCATGGAATCAACACTTGCTTATTTAATTAAAAATAGTATGCTTTCAAGGTGTATTAAGGACTCATTCCCTAGAAAGAGTTGCTCAAATGATTTGCACATAAAGGAGCGCCTTTTTCATAAAATACCGTTGTACATTATGGTTAAAAAATTAGCAAGAAAAGAACAGGCAACATTATAAAAAGGGAAATCAGAGTGGGATAGAAAATTAATGTCCCATACATTTTTAAGTCCAGTTTGTATCTAAGAGCTAGAACTAGGTTTAACATTCCTGGCGGCATGATCGCCATAATCAATGCGGGTTTGGGGGTTATGTCGGTTTTAATGTTTAAACCGAGCAACAGTATTGCAGAGATAGTGACAAGGGGGCCAACTATAAATCTCATTATGCTCACAGTGGTCAAGGTTTTTAAGTATTTCATCGGACTTACTATCGGCATTCGGAAGCCTACGAGTAAAAGCATAAGGGCGAAGAAAAGATCCGCTAAATAGACATCGAAAGTATCTCTTATAAGGCTAGGTAAAAATGCACTTAGAGTTACGAAAAGTATTGCTACTATGAGGGCAAACGCAGCAGGAAAAGTTATAATATTATGTAGTACTAATCCTGCGGTGATGCGTTTTTTAGCCACGTTAGATGCCAGTATCACACCGAAAATTAAGTGTGGCACTGAGATCCCGATGGCATATATCGTTGCAGGTCCCAGTCCATCGGCTCCCAATAAAGCATAAATTATAGGAAAACCCAGGAACGTACAGTTCTGGAATGAGGAGTTCAAGACCACTGAGATGGTTATTTTCCTATCGTCACTGGTGAATCTTGAAATAGCTACGGAAGTCACGAAACAAACGCCCAAACTGAAAAATGCCAAAAAAAATGCATTGGCAAAAACGAAGAGTTCGCTTGCAGTATGGCGTGATATAGATACTAAAACAACCAGAGGCAATATAGCCCAGATCGTGAAAAGGTAGAGAAGGTTAAAACAAAAGACCGTTTTGGCTTTCAAGCTCTTTCTGCGTTGTGTAATAATTCTTAGGGCTATTCCGATCAACACAGGGGAGAACACGTAAAAAGCTGCACTGTAGAATGCTTCAAGCGTTAGGATCCCCCCAACGTTATTTCCGACGACGCTCTTCTACTTTCGTCAACGCCTCTTCGAAAATACTCATACCTACGTTCGCCTGTTCAAGCGTGAGAATCAGGGGCGGGGCCAGTCTTAGGGACGAAGTTCCAGCAGAGAGCAGCATTAGGCCGCGGTTAAATGATTCTTTCATTAGTTCATTCCTCTCACTAGTGGCTGGCTTCTTCGTACGTCTGTCATCTACCAACTCTATTCCCAGCATCAGTCCTTTGCCGCGAACATCGCCGATTAATTCATGTTTTTCCTTTAGTTCTGAAAATCTCTTCAATAAGTAAGTACCAACCCTGGCCGCATTTTGGGCAAGTCGCTCAGTTTTTAGTATGTTTAGAACCTCTAGAGCAGCTTCGCAAACTACAGGGTTTCCCCCTAAGGTGTTCTCGTGGGCACCAGGATCCCAGTTCATCAAATCAGCGCGGGAGATTGTAGCGCCACAGGGGAACCCCGCCGCTATCGCTTTAGAGATAGTCATGATATCTGGCTCTACACCCCAGTGCTCGCATGCCCACCATTTTCCCGTCCGACAGAAACCCGATTGTACTTCATCTACAACTAAAATTATATTATTATCCTTACAAAGTTTAGCAAGTGCGGGCAGGTACCTATCTGGGGGAACAATGTAACCTTCAGCTCCTTGTATCGGTTCTATGATCATACATGCAATATCTTCGGGTGGAATTACCTTCTTCAGTAAGGTTTCCTCTATATATTCCACGCATGCTAACCCACAACCGGGATATTCCTGTTTAAATGGGCATCGATAACAATAACCGTATGGAACGTGAAATGTTCCAGGCATCATCCCCTTGAAATGGCGTCGAGATGAAACGTTTGTTGTGGTCAACTGGAGGGATCCCATAGTCCGTCCGTGGAAACCACCAATGAATGCGACTACGTAATAGTTACGGGTGTAATACTGTGCAATTTTCAATGCAGCCTCCACAGCCTCCGTACCCGAGTTGCTCAGAAATACTCGCTTTTTGAATTTCCCCGGCGATAAATCGCCTAGGCGTTCCATGAGATCCACTTGAGGAATAGTGTAGAAGTCACAACTGTTTATGAAAAGTAGTTTATCGGTTTGTTTCTTGACCGCTTCTACGACTTTAGGATGGCGATGCCCAATATTTGTTACTGCAATACCTGAGCCGAAATCCAAAAAAACGTTATCATCAATATCCTTAACCCAAACTCCATCTGCCTCCACACCTACAAGGGGCGAAGTTCTAGTTAAAGACGGTGATGTTATAAAATGGTCTCTCTCGATAAAACTCTTGGCATTAGGGCCAGGGGGATTGACTATAATCCTTGGTCTCTCAGTTTTTTTCAAACTTTCATCAACCATAGTTTCACCTGAGTTAATCTAGCTGTATTTGTTCATAAGTCTTTTTTTTTGATTTTTTCAGTCAACTTGATATATATATATATATATATATTTTAAAGTATATTATTAATTATAGATATATTTAAATAGATATATTTAGTTATATTAATATCGGAGGTGAGTGTTTGACTAAGCGAAAAATATTAGGCCGGGGCATAGGCCTTTTCATGCAAGAAAAACCAAAAAACGTAGTAGTTTACTTAAAGAAAGAGACCAAACCGGTTTATATTTCAATAATCTCTAAAGAGGTAAATGCGACTTATTCGCACACCTTTAATATCCTAAAAAAGCTAGAGAACCTAAATATAGTCTCTTTTAAACAATTAGGAAGAATTAAACTGGTAAAATTGACAGAACTAGGTGATGAGGTAGCTAAAACCGTGATTTACTTGTTAGATTTCCTTAAACTAGCTGAAGTACAGGGAGAACTAGACGAGATCTATAGGAATGAAATAAAGGGGAAACTGAGGGAACAAATGAATAAAAATTCTATATCGAAACATTTTGGTAAATTAAGAGTAAAACTAGAGGATTTAAGCGAAAATAAGCCGCTTAATATCGTTATATCAGCAAAAAAGGTGCAAAAAAAGATAGATGAATTTTCGACTGAGGTCTATGGCTACCCCAAGTGAAATAAAGATGAGAAAAAGTTTAAATGAGTTTTATAGGGTAACTACCCGAATAGTGATGGGGTGCGCGATCAATATTTTTACCGATTGGTCCCCATGTATTAGGTTAGTTACCCTATATACGGTAATACGGTTTTACCCGGAATGCACTGTAATTTCGCTTGATGAGTCATAATTAGTTATCAGATTACCCACTATAAGGTTTAAATGTTAAAATCACTCATTAGTAAAGGGAGGATTACCCTGGATAGGTGATGATGTGGATGGAATGGTAGGAGCAGAAAGACTTCTTAGCCTAGCATATGGAAATCATCCTAAAAGTTCCTCGTTAAAACCAGAAGCATTAAGAGTAATGAGAGCGTTGAGAGAAGGCGCAAAGAACATAAACGAGTTGACACTGGTTCTGGGACTGGACTTAAATTCCACGGCCGACAGAAAACATTTCTATGTATTAATGAAGCCGCTTAGAGAAACGGGGATGATCGGAACGAGACGATCCGGTGGTAAGGCGATTTACTATTTAAGCTACGACGGGTTTAGTCAATTCCTGCGTGACATCAGGAAGGAAGGAGAATACTGGTTGTCCAGCGGTGCACGCTAAGATTAAGGTATGGCCAGAACTATGTAGGGTGGGGGCATGATTTCAACACCTTTTTTAAAAAGAAGGGCAGCTGGAGTTAATCTATTCCTGATTGCTATATCAGTTTTTTTTCTCGTAGTGTAAATTCAAGGGAAGAGGCATCAAGGTTAAAATATCAAGAGCGAGAATAACAAGTGGAGTTAATCGCATGACTCGGAGAACGGGTAAGATGGCTGTGAAGGCCAGGCAGTTGGCACGCTCAGCGAAAGCAGCGAAATACAAGCGGGAACTGAAAGAAGCGGGAGTGAGTTTGGTTCTGCCACCGCCTTCAAAGCAGGCAATGGAGGAGAAGGAAAAGGAACTATTGGGGCTTTTCAAAGAGCTATTCCCGAAGAAGGGCGAGGAAAAGCAGCAAGAGTCGGTGGGAGAGTCTAAGGAGCAGGATGAATTAATAGAGAAACATGAAGACCAGTCAGACTCTAAGACGACAAGTGATGAAACCAAGCCAAGTCACGAGGAGTAAGAGGAAAAAAAGAAACAGTAGACTATGCAGAAAGTGTAGACTGAATGATTAATATCTAGAAAATATTTATTTAGGGCCCAGTAATTATCATAACTGGATATCGATCGAATGAAAAAGCATGAGTTGGCTGGTATTTGCGGTGTCGCAGGACCAATAATTTCCCTTTCATTCGTGATAAAAGCAATAATCATTTCGCCATGGTTTGCATGGTCAACAAATGCACTTTCCGACTTGGGGGTGGGCGAGGCAGCGTTAGTTTTCAATTCTGGACTGATAGCTGGTGGGATTACAAGTATTATTTTTGCGTTAGGCCTTTTTGTGGCTTTTGAGAAACAAAACCTAAGAAAGACGGGAGCAGTCGTGTATTTTTTCGTCGCTATTTCTTTAATTAACATAGGAGTATTCTCAGAAGCAGTAGGAAATGTCCACCTCTATTTTTCCATCGCGTTTTTCGTCTTGTTACCTATATCGCTTTTCTTGCTGGGTGTCGGCGCCATAATATCAAGGTTTAGATTGTTCGGGGCTTTTACCTTATCCATTGGGTTTCTAGCGGCCTTTCCTTGGTTTTTTAGTTGGGGGGCAGTAGGAGTTCCCGAAATGGTCTCAGCGGTTGTGGCAGCAGTTTGGAGTATTGTTCAAGGGGCAAGGCTTTACTTAGCCTGCGCATAAATTTGAGAAATTCAAAAAATTACTTTACCGTAGGTAAATGTCGATCGATAGCACTCCCGGGCGAATAACCAATAATCGAATAATTTTTTCTCCATCTCCTTGTAGTTTTTAAATTCGCTGCCGACCAGCTTCCAGAAAGTCTTTTTGTGACTCTTTTCTCTCAAGTGAGCTACCTCGTGGCATACTAGGTACCAAACAAGATCCTTCGGGAGGAGAACCAGCCTTATGTTAAAGTTGATGTTACCTCTAAAAGAACAGCTTCCCCACTTAGACCTTTGTTTCTTAACTGATATTTTTTTGAAATTTACATCGAACTTCTTGCTGTAAAAATCAGCTGCTTTTCTGATTTCTTGGATAAGTACTTGTTTGAGGGCAGTTCCTAGCCTTCTGAGCTGGTATGGGTCATCAAGGTCGCACTCTATCATTTTTCCTCCGTAATCTATTACTAATGAATTACTTTTTCGGACATTGAAGAAATCGCCGAGGATGGGTAAGCTTTCTGTCCCGCCTAGTCTACACTTCATATCATCTATGGTTCCCTTTATCCTAGCGTGATTCTTATAAATCCAGTCTCTTTTTTCCTCGAGCAGAGAGGTTTCGTCCCTCCAACGTTTCGGGAGGATTACTAATAGTTCCTCGGTCGTTAATTCCAATCGAGGGTGTTTGACCCCCCTACGCTCGACCTTGTAGGGGAGGATTTCCCCGTCGGATAAGATTAATCTAGATCTCTCTTGGGATATTTCCATATATACCTAATTTATCTCTACGTCCGTCTAAGAAAACTTTTCGATTCCTCACTCGATCTATTTTATAAAATGAGTTACTTTGTCTTTCTTACTATCTCGCAGAGTTTGCAGTACATGCTAGTCAACTTATCCCCCTCTATATCTCCACTAGCGATGGCATCCGATAAACTTTTTAAAGATTTTATAAATACCCGATTCTTTAGCAGAGTCTTTGTGCAACTTTTTCCACGGAGCAGATTTAGATACTGGCTGACGGCTGGTTGGGTAATTCCTAATTGTTTAGCCACTTCAACTTGGCTTAATTTATGTTTTTGAACAAGATACCTGACTAATATTGCCCTTGTGGTGGGCAATACGTCCTTGAACATTTCTTCGCATATTGGCTTCATGCTCACCACTAACAGTGGTATCTGAGCCATATATTAAACGGTTGTCCATTTATGGCTGGCATGTATTAAATTAATTGACAAATATTAAAAAAATTTCCTGAAAACTTAGGCTCCCCCATGATCCTCAAACTTTGCTTTATCGCTTAGTAAAGAACGTAGTGTGTGCTCAAGATCATCTATAAGGACCCTGACTTGTTTCGAGGTATCTCGATCTCGTATAGTGGCTGTGGCATCTTTCAGGGTTTGATGGTCTATCGTCACGCAATAAGGTGTGCCGATTTCATCAGCTCGTGCGTAGCGTCGACCAATAGAGCCAGATTCATCGTAATCGGCCATTAAACCTCTTGACCTTAGGTCCCTACGCACCCGGTTGGCTTTTTCAGGAAGTCCGTCCCTTTTCAAAAGAGGCAAAACTCCGACATCTATCGGAGCCAGCCACTTTTTAAGCTTTATATAATTACGCTTAGCCTCCACTGTATACGCGTGCTCGAGAACACAATAGAGAGGACGATCAATTCCATATGAGGTCTCTATGACGTGGCATAATATCTTCTGCTTGCTATCCCCATGGAACATGGTCATGTCCTCGCCGCTAAACTGCGCATGTTGAGAGAGGTCGTAATTGGTACGGTTCGCCAGACCCATCACCTCGACCCATCCAAACCGCTCCGTAGAAACCTCGGCGTCCCAAGTCTCGCTTGAATAGTGCGACCTCTGTCCGGATGTTTGCTCCCTGAACCTCATACTCTCGTATGGAATTCCAATGTCGATAAGAAACTCTTTTGCAAGAGCCATATAATAAGCCATTAATTCGTTGTGGATGTAGTTTTTCTCTACCGCCTCTTTTGCAGTAATTTCTATCGGGTTTCGCTGATCTATAACCTGATCTTCCACTCGCATTAGCCTGATCTTATCATCGGCAAAATTGGAAAAGTCGGGGTGATGGGGGTTATTCGGATCGAAAAAGACCTCCGCCTCAGCCATGGTAAACTCTCTGAGTCTTATTATTCCTCGCCGGGGCGATATCTCATTGCGATAACCCTTGCCTACCTGAACCACGCCGAATGGCAGTTTGTCGCGAGAGTGTCTCTGAAGCCTCTTGAAATCGATGAAGATTCCCTGAGCAGTCTCGGGGCGTAAATAACCAACGCGCTGGCTTCCTGGTCCGATAGTGGTGCGAAACATGGCATTGAAAAAGAAAACTTTTCCAAGTCTTCCTCCACAATCAGGACATGGGAGATGGTGTTTGTCAAGGAACTCATCCATTTCGGTATCTTTCATTCCCTCGATATCATTTCCAGTCAGTTCTTGTACAAAGTCCGTAACCTTGAAGGCAGTGCCGCACTTTTGACATTCCGCCATAGCATCCACGAAATGGTCCACGTGTCCGCTAGCCTTCAATACTTCCTCGGGCATCACGCTCGGTGAATCTATTTCAAAAAACGCTTCTTTTAAAACGTAATATTCGCGCCATTTTTTAATGATCTTATTTTTTAGAATAGTTCCTAGTGGTCCGAAGTCGTAGAAACCCCCAGCGCCACCGTAAATCTCGAATGATGGCCAAATAAAACCGCGCCTGCGGGCCAATTCCACAAGCTGCTCGGACCTTTTTTTCACTTATCCACCGTTATCAAAACGGCTCTAAAATCCTAAAAGGTTATCACTCAGCTAGGGAGCGGAGCAGGTCGATGTCTCTGACAATGCCTACCAGCTTTCCCTCAGAAGAAACGACTGGTGTTTGTTCAACGGAGTTTTCTTTCATAAGCTGGGCTACTCTGCTAATTGGAGTTATTCTAGAAATAGTGACCAAATTCTTGGTCATCACGTCTTTGACTAATTTGTTTGGGATTTTAAGTAGACTTTTAGTGATGTAAATACGTGCCTCGCTATCCCATGTCCAGCTATCACCCTCGCTCCTACCAGCCATTTGACTTATCTTCGACCCGACTTCCACTTTGCTATCTTTGATTATGTCGGAGTCGTCTATTATCCCCACCATGGTGCCGCTCTCGTTGATGACAGGTATGCCCCGAATGCCGGATATGTCCATGATTTCAACGACGACTTTAATCGGGGTTCCGTCCCAAACAATTATTACATAGGTTCTCATGTGCTCAGAAGCAGGTTCCTTGATATCCATCTCGGCAATCGCACGAAAGACAATATCTTTTACAGTAATAACGCCAACAAGTTTTCCATCCTTTAATACTGGCATTCTTCGAGAGTTAGATTTAGATAACTTGTTTGCTGCCACTTCTATTTTATCATTGAGCTGAGCCGTAGGTATCTCGCGATCAATTAACATCGCAAGTTGTTCTTCGTCTTGATTTTCGAATAGCTTTCGAAGGGTTACCATGCCTAAAAGCTCATTGGTCTCGCGTTTTACAACTGGAATTGCGCTAACGCTTAATTTTCTCAAAAGATCTAAAGCTTCGGCTCGAGAACCAGGCACTTCAGCGCATTTGACCTCTTTAGTCATCACGTCCACTACTCGCATTTTTCCCCTCCGTAAATTATAGTCTAGTTATACAACTTAATTTTTAATGTTTCAGCTTATAAATTATCTTACCCCCTTGGTAAATGGCTCTAATGTTGTCCGCACGGGCTCTGTTCAGCAACCCAGCAAAGACATCAGATAAATTGGTTAGGTTATTTCTCTTTGCGAGGACCATGAAAGTGGCTCGTTCTCCTTCTTTTATCCCGCCCCACGGGAGGTTAAAGAACGTAAGTGGTTTTATCGTAGCCGCCTTGAGAATTTCACGCGCGTCTGCGGAGCCATAGCTAGCTTTGTCTCGTCGTAGGCAAGTCCATGCGAATGATAGTTCCTCGAACATGTTCGGTTGACAGACCATGGCATTATCCGTTCCAAAGAGGAAGTCGACCCCCGACTCAAGTGCGATTTTCATTGGCGGCACGCCGACGCTTAGCAAGCAGTTAGACCTCGGACAAAATACCACAGGAATGTTGTTTTTTCTTAGTTTCGAAAAATCATCCGCTCCAGAATGGGTGCCATGTACTACGAAGGAACTTCGAAGGCTGATCCCCTGCAACGTTTCACTCATTCCAAATTTCTTCATAGATCTTATTTGATCATCTTCTGTTTCAGCTACGTGTACTGCGAACAATTTGTTTGCTCGCAGTGTTTGTTGAGATATTTTCTTCATTTCTTCTTGAGAGAACGCATCGACACGAGGCAAACCAATGCCGTCGCTCGCCTTCAGAATTTCATGGATATCCTTCGATTTTTTGGAACGACCCAAAATAATGGATTTCAATTGCGGCGGAGAAATCTTCTTGATCATATTAATCCCTTGGACAGCGCCTTCGCGAAAATCACAATGGGCGAGAGTTCCCGTTTGTATCATGTCAAGAAGCGTCGCCTTAGTAGCCGTTAATATCCTCTTACGAGAGCTAGATTCCAAAGATCTAAATTTTACCCCGCCAGGACCGACAACCTGCTCTTGAGTCCTGCCTATGTATAGGTCCTTGGCGATGGAATCCATAACATGAGTATGGGCGTTTACAAAAGGAGGGATTACGAATCCTCCTTTCAAATTCTCGCCCCTCGTTGGTGGGGAGCCCTCTGAGACCTCGCTTATAGTTTTACCCTTGATGATAATATATCCACGAGTGATCTCTAGGTCATCACCGGTTAGTATTGTGGCGTTTGATAATATCCGCTTGACTATTTTAATCACCATGACTTTCCATTTAGCTTTTCAAATATTGGATTAGGCCAGATTGTCTCTGTTTCTCCCACCCTACCCATCCCCACTATTCTCGATGCAATAAAAATACTGCTCAAATCGCCGTCTTGTGTTAAATTCAATGGTACCAACTTTCGGTGTTATCGGTCCAAATTTTTAGGTAAATGTTCTATTAAAGGGTGACACTCACGTTCTTATTACCTTCTTGTTCCAAATATTTTCGATAATCCCCCTATATCTTCCAATAGTAATCGATTACATTGTTTAACTTTCATTTTGTTAAATTTTTCTCAGCCTTGTAGAGTTCTTTTACATATTTTTTGCTTTGGATCTTTCGCAAATTTTTTTTCCAGACGAAAGGATTTTTTTTAAATATCTGGGACTTATATCCTTTCTTTAGTATCTAATGTGTGAACTAACCGTCTTTCGAAACTGTGAGCGATCGATGTTTATGAGACTGATAGTGTACAATACCAAGGAATGTGATCCAAAAAGATGTACTGCCATACGCTTAAACAGAATGGGAAAAATTAGCATGGTCTTTCGTCGGCGCGATATTTCGCGCGGAGCTATCTTGCTAGATCCATTGGCTGATAAGGCGCTATCCCGAGAAGATAAAGAAATAGCGGAAAGACATGGTCTGGCAGCGCTAGATTGTTCATGGAAGCAAATCGAACAAATATTAAAGATAGAAAAACGGTTGGAACCGAGAAGCTTGCCCTACCTCGTCGCGGTGAATCCAACGCATTATGGCCGCCCGACCGTTCTCAGCACCGCCGAGGCCATTGCGGCCGCGTTATTTATTCTAGGGGCTGGTGCCTTGGCTAGCGATATCCTTGAAAGATTCAAATGGGGTCCGGTTTTCCTGAAGATTAATAAAGAGCCGTTAGAGGCTTACTCCAAAGCAAAAAATAGTTTGGAGGTCGTAGCCGCCCAGAAAAACTTCGTATAATTCCTTGATTTTTTTAAATCGACTCGTTTCCTA
>CAYFIY010000028.1:0-15465 GCA_964343275.1 Hadarchaeota archaeon (SeqCode) | reverse complement strand
ATACTGTCGCGGGAGTTCAACACCATGACGGCGGCTCCGCCGCCACATCCGATGATCTTGCCCGCGAAAGCCGCTATCAGGAGAACGGCTATCATTAGTAGATTCATGCCTCCCCAGTTCGGCGCAAATTTCAGCCCAACGTAGGCAAAGAATATCGGCGTTAGGATAGTTTGTAGGTTATTTGATATATCATTCATTATCTTGTTGTAGTGGATCCTCCCTTGCAGCATCGCCATAGGGCGTTCGCGCATTCTACCGATGAATAAACCGGCCATATATGCTCCTATTATAGCGTGGAGCCCGATGTTCTGGGCTATGACCGCCAACGCCAAAGCTAGGGATACAACGAAGAGAAGAGGTATCCCTCGCGCTTCATATTTCCACAGCCTTCTTATCATGTCGTGTTTGATTATGAGTAAATGAGATAGATAGCCGATTATAAGGAAAAATGCGATTATGCTGATAGTTGCCAAAATCAGCACTTCAATGTTGAGCGTTCCTATTACTGTGGACGCTGAGAGTATTCCCAGTATGTAAACGGCTATTATATCGTCAACTAAAGCGGCACTAACTATCACTTGACTTAAGTGATGACCGGTGGTGAATCTCGCGGTTATTTCCGTGGCGGTGTTACTCAAAGCGGCAGCGACGAAAAGGCTAGGAAGAAGTTCAAATCCCATAGAGTAGGATACGACGAAAGCAAAAAGGAATGACACACTCATGCCAAATATCGCGATCACAAAGGCCTTAAATTTAATTTTGGTGAAGAGGTCAAAACGCGAGTTCATACCCGCTACCAACATCAATAAAACAAGGCCCAACATGGCAATTCCGTATAATGCATCACTGGATGGGACCAATCCCAATAACGCCGGGCCGAGTAAGACTCCCGCGAATACTTCCCCTATGAGTGACGAAAAGCCGAGGCGATGCATTGCATCGCCAAAAATTTTAGCAAAAAGAAGCAGTATTAGCATGGCTAGCAAAAAATCCATGTCAAATCCCACTTTTTTGGTATTTTAACGATCCCTCCACCTCGATTCTTGTTATCCTATGATGGGGGATCTCCACCTCTTCCTCAGGTGTGTTCACCCGCATGAAGCCACGGTCTAACTTCATAACGTCGCAACCATCTAAAATGAGCTTGTTTTCGGGAACCCCACCGTGCGCTATTGTCACTCTCGCGCTTATAATCTCTTCATTTACTCCCCATTTGAGCTTGTTCAAAATATATCTTGCCCCCATGAAAATCACAGTAATTTCATTATGGATCATATGCCTGAAAAATCATCTAGGGCGATCATACAGATCAATTGCCATCGCTATTTGTTCACGCGCATTTTTCTTGACAGAAGGACCATGGCCCGGATATAATTTTTCTATCCCAAGGTCGCCCAACTTTCGCAGCGAGCGGCCCAAAGCCTGGGTATCGCTTGTGGGTAAATCGGTCCGACCCACATCTCCGCAGAATACTGTGTCACCAGAGAACAAGATCCCGATGTCCGGGTCGTGCAGGCACATGCTGCCTCGGGTATGGCCTGGTGTAAGCACGACATCTAACTTCAAATCACCAAGCTTGATTTGATCTCCATCGTGTAGTCCGTGCGTAACTTCAATTGATGGCAGCTTTCCTCCGAATAGCCCCGCAAGAGTAATAGATTGGTCTCCTCTTCTGAGAAAGTCGGCCTCTAGCTCGTGGATTGCCACACCAACTCCAGATTCCATGAAATAGATATTGCCACCGACATGGTCGAAGTGGCAATGAGTGTTTATTACCATTTTTATGTCACTGGGAGCGATACCAAGTTTGTTGATATTCTGGTTGACAATTCCGAAGTTTTCCCCTGTGCCAGAATCAATTATCGAGATGATTTCATCGACTATTAGATAAATGTTCGAGTCGTATCCCAAGCCGCCTATTTGATGGATCTCCATATTGATCTCCGTGGATAATTAAGTTATCACGTTTTTCAATCCGGAATGGTGTGCTGTTGCTAGCACCCTTTCGAACTCCTCCGGTTTTACTCTTCTTGAGATTTCATGATATTCGTATGTCCTAGCCTCGTGGCGATACTGATTCATCAAGTTAACCCGGATCATATTTCCCATGTTTTTTGATATCAACTCCAGAATCGGGCGGGTACAGCATTCAATGTTTGAGGGCAAAACTAGATGGCGAATTAATATCTCAGCATCGGCGCATGCCAAGCGGTGATTGCGGGATACCACCTCAAAATAGTTTGGCACCTTGGAATAACGGATGGCGCATTTTTCGTTTCCATACTTAAAATCGGTCAAATAAACGTCCTGGGTGCCGGAGAGCAGATTCATGGCTTCGAGGGACATGTACATGTTGGAGTTCCAGACACTGGGCACATTAGACTTGCATAGCTCAAGCGCCTCCAGAATGGTGTGGAGGTTAGGTCCTGGGTCGCCACCTACCCCGTTGACATTTCTAGCACCATCCTTTCTGGCATTTTCGACCAATCTGGCTAATGATTTTGCTGATGTTTCTACTCCCTCACTTGGACATTGTGAGATGTCCCCATTTTGACAAAATTGACACTTGAAAATGCATCCAAAAAAAAAGATTGTGTAGCTTGGTACAAGTTCCGGTTCCTCGCCGCGATGCTTGAAATCCGACGCTACGCGCGAAAGTTTGCCAAGACCGCACACGACTTTTTTTTCTGCCGTTCTGTCTACCCGACACCGGAGCTCACAAAATTGGCATGATTTTAGAACCCGGAGAGCCAGCTCAACCTTGAGGTCTAGGGGGGAGGGTTCGGGCCTCGCCAATCTCTCAAGCTTTACTTTTTGCTCGTCTACTTTTGACAGCAATTTGCGGAACTCCTTCAATCCCTGCATGTGGGCACTCCAGAGCCGCTCATCACTTGATGTCATATCAATCTCGACCTCTATTCGCTTGCACACTTGGAAGCGCGCCGGGAGTCCGCCCTCCATAACCTCAAAGTATCGGGGTAGAGTCTCTCTGGCTTTCTCGTCTCTGAGCACAGCCATAGCATCCGGCCTAAAAACACGCCACATGATGACCACATACAATAATTAAATAACCTACATGGCTAAAGAATTTCGCTGGAGATACAATGATAATCATCGCTGGTTCTGCTTCACCTAGGATTTCCCAAAATATTGCTGACTTGCTCGCTTGCCAGATTATCAACCCCGGGCACAAGACCTTTCCCGATGGCGAGTTTTACCTGAGGATGGAAGTTAAGATGAACGGAAACCATGCATTGGTGGTACAGTCCACTTGTCCTCCCCAGAACGACAATTTAGTAGAGCTTTGCCTTCTTCTAGACGCTGCGAGGGATTTAGGGGCCAAGAGAATCACTGCGGTCGTCCCGTACCTGGCTTACGCTCGGCAAACTAAACAGTACAAGCCAGGGGAGGCAGTGAGCCTACGGACGGTGAGTAAAATGATAGCTAATGCTGGAGCTGATGAACTGATTACTGTGGATATTCACGACGAGCAGAGCATCAAGAATTACTCCTCGATTCCGGTGATGAACCTGACTGCTATGCCTCTGCTAGGCCAGCATCTCAAAAGATTCGATCTGAAAAATCCTATCATCCTAGGAGCCGACAAAGGATCCATGGACCGCGCCGTGACGGTCGCTGCGGAGATCGGCGCCGACCATGATTATCTGGAAAAGGTCCGAGTTACTCCAAAGAAAGTTATTACGGTGCCTAGGACCCTTAGCGTGGCTAATCGGGACGTAGTCATAGTCGACGATGTTATAAGTACCGGGTGGACAATCATCGGAGCGGCCAAATTACTTCGTAGGCAAGGGGCGCGCAGAATATACGCCGCCTGCACCCATCCTATTTTGGCTGGGAAGGCCAGGCATCGGCTCAGGGTCGTGAAGATTAAAAGGGTAATTTCTACGGATACTATCGAGAAGATGGGTGCTAGCGTGGTCTCGGTGGCCCCGCTGATCTCTGAAGCGGTTAAATAGGGTTACTAAATGCGCAGGCTAATGTTCGTGCTTTCTGGTGAGCACAGGACACTTTCGGCCGCTGAAGCTATGGCGGGGATTAGAGCTGAACACAGAGCTGTTAAACTCCTCGAGCAGCTTGACCAAGTTTTGGTAGTTGAGACCCAAGCGGAGCCAGAGAGCTTAGCTTCACGCTTGGCCATGTCCAAAGAGATTTGCTACCATATCTGTACATCTGGAAACTCTGAGAAAGAAATATTTGAAACAGTGGGATCTTCTGACATAGTGGATCTGATCCCCCATGGAAAGACCTTCGCAGTTCGAGTGAAAAGAATTAAACGTAGTGCTCCTGCCACCGATACCATCGCTCTTTCAAAAAAGTTGGCCAAAGCCATAGCGGAGGAAATAGATTTTAAGGTCGACCTCATGCACCCGGAAATAGAGTTCTTGGGGGTGTTGACAGGCGAGAAATGTGCTTTTGGCATAACCGCGGCTCGAGTAGATAGGGGACAGTTCACCAAACGTCGCCCGACTTCTCGGCCTGCTTTTCATCCAAGCACCCTAAAGCCGATTCTGGCCAGGTGCATGGTCAACTTAGCCAGAACTCCTAGAGGCGGCAAGTTTTTAGATCCCTTTTGCGGGGTGGGCGGAATTTTGATTGAAGCAGGTTTCGTAGGTTCCAATTTGATAGGATTGGATATCGAACCGGATAGGATCGAGGGCGCCAGAAAAAATCTGGAGGCAGAAGGGATAACAGATTTTCAGCTGATGGTCGGCGATGCGCGAAAGCTGTCAGCGATGGAGGTAGACACCATCGTGACAGATCCTCCGTATGGGCGGCAATCCACGACTGGCGGAACGGAGCTCGAAAATCTCTATCGTAAATCCCTTCCCTCACTCACTGGAGTTCTCAAAAGAAAAGGCTATTTGTGTATCACGTCACCAGCGGAGCTTAATATTAATGAAGTGGCGGAAGAAGCTGGCCTCCATGCAATCGAAAACCATGAACAAAGAGTACACCGTAGCTTAACCAGGCAAATCCGCGTCTTCAAGAAGAAGTAGACCGAAATTGAATTTCTTTTTATCGAGCTGTTATCATGTAAATTAATATTTCCTCTAGCGTTTAGTATTTGGAATAGTTTGTGTTAGACCTCAGCCTTTTAACTTCCTTCGGGACTCTTAATTTTGAGCGACATGAAGCTAATTTTCCTTGGCACCAGCGGAAGTATCCCTACCGTTCAGCGAGGTATTTCAGCAATAGCATTGAGAAGAGATGGAGAAATATTTCTTTTCGACTGCGCCGAGGGTACTCAACGGCAGATGGCCATAGCCCATTTGAGCCCAATGAAGGTCAGTTCTGTATTTATTACTCATCTACACGGGGATCATTTTCTCGGGCTAGCTGGTCTTGTACAGACTCTCTCCCTCATGCTCAGGGATAACCCGCTCGAAGTATTTTGCCCCCGAGGTGAGGGTAATCTGGTCGAAAGCTACCTTAGGATACCCCACTACACACTCACCTTCGAAGTGAAAGTCCACGAACTGGATCATGGAGCTGAAGTGCGTCGCAAGGGCTATCGGATCTTGACTTCCGCAGTCGATCACTCGGTTCCCGCACTTGCATATGCGTTTGTGGAGGATGATCGTGCCGGGCGTTTGGATCCCGAAAAAGCAGCAGCACTCGGTGTAATAGCTGGCTCCGATTTCTCAAAGTTGAAATCAGGACAAAGCGTTGAGTCGAGGAATGGAAGTATCATAAGTTCAGAGCAGGTAGTGGGCCCTAGCCGCCCAGGAAGAAGAATTGTTTATACAGGAGATACTCGACCTAGCGAGCGCATAGTGGAATTAGCGCATGGTGTCGATTTATTAATTCATGATTGCACGCTTGCTGATGAGCTGTCTGATAAAGCATCAGAGAACTACCACTCGACCCCTAGTAAAGCAGCCAAGATTGCCAAAAAGGCAGGTGTAAAAAAACTTGTGCTCACCCATATCAGTCCCCGGTACGAGGACGATACCGTACTGCTACAGGAAGCAAGAAAGGTTTTTCCAAATACTGTAGTAGCCCAGGACCTAATGGTGATCGACGTACCCCTTCAGAAATGAAATAATTTAATCAATCCCAACCTGAAAAAAACAAATACTCTAAAAAGACTTATTCCGATGATGACGTAGAGTGTTTGTCTTGAAGAAGGGTGGAGTCTTGAAAATCTCATTGGGAGTAGGAAAGTATAAAGTCGATTTGATGCTCACGCAGGTAGGTAGAGATGTGGTGGTCGTTGTTTCTGGTGGAGAAAAACCCCATGTTGGCGCGGTCGCCATGGCTGTTCCCCGTCCCAGCTTAAAAGATGCCACTCAATTGAGTTCAACGTCCTCTGTTCTCACAATGATTGGGCACAAAGATGACGAAGTCGCTAGGCTAGCATCCGAGACTCTGGCAAGGGAATTGGGCAAGGTGGTAGTAGTCTCCGCTGGGATTCACACAGAAAAAGCTTCCAAGACTGACATCCAGAGGTTAGTACGGAACTCAAAAGATGCAGTTAGGAAGGCAGTTGAAATTTTGAAACGCGATCTCAAGCAGTCATCATGATTTTTTTTCATGGTAAGTAAATAATCAAATAGAACAGTTACCAAATATATTGTGCCAGTAGATTTATCGATGAAACGCGTCCTGTTCTGGCTTCTGTCCATAGCCAATGTTTTCGCTCTTCGGCTCATATTGCAATACTATAACTCACTCGGGATCACGATACCTCGGAGCCATGCAAGAGCTGGACTGGTCGAAGGGTTAATCGGGTATTTGTCTGCAGGATTTGTTATCGGTAAGTTTATCGTTTTAGTGAATGCGTTTCTAATAGCGTTGGCAGTCCTCGCTGTTCTGGGATCCATTGATCTTTACGCGATGAGCAAGTGCGTTAGGCCTTGGAAGTATTTCAAGGGTAAGGAAATAAAATCCGTCGCGAAAATATTCATGCTAGAAGGCCATAACGTGGTTTGGTATTACCTGTTTGGCGCTGCATTGGCCGCAGTTCTATAGCGAATTAAGTAAGTTGAATTTCTCAGGCGGTCGTGAGTTAGGCTATCGATGATACTTGGTTCAATCATCTACCGGAAACTCGGTTATAGTTTGGTCTGCCTCGTCGAATCAATCTTCTCAGCCTCCATCCTTTCCCTTGTGTGGCCAAAAGAGCTGAAAAGTTCCTCCACGGCACCGAGCAGTAGTTCTAGATACCAACGCTTATCATAACTACTCTTTTTAATCATGGGCAGAGCTGTCACCCTTAAGTTTGGGTTTTTTGCTCTGGAATTTGCCACGATGTACGCTACAGTTTGCCCTGGTTGCAGATTTACGCCAGCCTCAAGCATTTGCATTGCAGCTATCGCAGTGTGAGCTCTAACCTCATAAACTAAAGGATGTCGAGAAAGTTGTCTATAAATGGCGAGTTCATTTGCCCCCGCCCTTCCGTCCATCAGGTATTTTGCGTATTTCGCTGACATGCCTAAGGCTTCCGGGATTCTACTTTTGAAATCTCCCACATGAATGGCTTTTGCAACCTTGTCCAGCATCTCCATCTGGGCTCTCTTCACGAGTTCTGGGGTATCCCTTCGTCTGACCATCAATCCTCTCACCTTGAGCCTCCCGTTTTCGAATGCTCCATAAAACCGGTTGATCACCGGCAAGCTCGCTCTGGTCTTGGAGGGTAGGAACACTATCCAGTTATAGATACCCTCCAAGTGGATTGGCAATCCGGTTTTTTTCTCAACCTCCGTACAAAGGGAAACGAATTCAGAACGTGAGGCATCGGGCTTCTTAACCCATAGCGAGTCGACAATGCCGTGAATCACCTCGAAACCATTATCCTCCGCTATCGACGCAGCTTTCAACAGATTGTGACGCGCGAATGCAGTTACTGATTCATGGGACTCGATCCTGCCAAATCTAGCGTTCCTGTAACCCAGGTATCCGAAGCAGGTCACGAGAATCCATTTCAAGGCCGATTGGCGTCTGTTGTTAATCTCTTTAATTTTAGGATTCCGGGCCTCCACCATCCTACGTTTGTATTCTCTTCGTTTATTTAGCACCGTCTCTAAGACTTCCGGGATGATACCTTTCCTCCGTTCGCATATATTGTACCCTAGCTCTGGTACCTTAGTGCTCGAGTTCGGGCAGCAATCGCAAAGAACAGTCTCTGGACTTATGTTGTACTTTTCCATCATTGTCGGGTAAAATGAGCTGAAATCTATCTCACCTACTCTTTCGTGTATTCCCACTCTGGGTTCGAATATAAACCCACCTCGATCAGCTTCTAGCAGCTTCCAAGCGGTTTTGAACTCTTCGGGCTCACGTTTCATCCAGGGTATGAGGACACCGTTCCCAGCGGCAGTGTAAAGCTGGATGCTGGACATCACGCCGCCTATGCTGCTCCCCGCTGTCTCCTGCAGAGGGACCCTTGTCACCCTTGATAGCTCGATGAGTCCCTCAAGTCCACATTTTCCGTAGATGAATGAGTTCCCAACGTCGATGTGTACCCTTCCAAGAAGATGCTGCGTTGATGACCCGTAACATACCCGTCCATAGCTGAAATAAGAACTGCCCGTTCGTATGCCCATCCTTATCTGTCCGGGTTCCCTGCCCAAGATCATCTCCTTCGAAATAACATTTTTTTGTGCTCGCTTCACGAGGTAAGGGATCGTCCAAGAGTCCCCATCTCTGACGAAAATAAGATCTGGGTCTTCTTTCCGCATAAAATCTATTAGATTTAGCAGTTTCTCAACCTCATCTCCCTCGTCGAATAAGTACTCCTCGCCATAGTGCGAAATTGATATCGAATCTATGACATCTTCAAAAGAAGGCAGAATACCCTTTATATGATGTTTCACGCTCAACCAGATTGACTTCATCGGAGGCAATTCGTAGTCAATGCTAGCAATCGAGTCTAGCAAATCGAAGCTAAGCTTTAGGCTGTCCCCTAAACTAACTTTGGCTAGAGGAAAAAGATCTCGGTCGTAGAGGTAGGCGCGAGCATGAGGGATATCCACATTAAATAGACTGTATTTATTGTATCCCCCTGATCTAACTATATTATCTGCTAGGCGGTGAAATCCATGTATGGAGGCGGCATTTATTTTCACGACTTTAGTTTTTTTAAAATCTCGGAGCCTTAATATTTTTTCAACGTAACTTATCTCATAGACCATTTCGTTAGAGGCTAGCTCCCTCTTTAGTTCCCTAAGGTTGCTTGGTGAACCGTGGACATAGAGTATCGGGCGGTAATCGTCTATGAACTTGAGAGAGTTACCATTCTTGGTTTTGAGCCAGATGACCATTCCCTTTTCCGAAGGGTAGATGTCAAAAAGCCATCCCTCGTGTCTCATCCACGCTTCATCTCTTCGATAATTATTTCTAACCTAGTTTCCAGCAACTTGAGCTTTTTCTGATGTTCGAGCGTGACGGATACTAACATCGTCTCTAGTGGTTCCGGTCTGGCGGCTTGACCGCTTGCTGATGAATGGAGCCTGCAGGCATCCATCATTTGATCGAAAAATTCGCGATCCTCTCGCCTTAGTGCCTTGCGATATCCGATCCATTTTTTTATTGCATCTTCTATTGCGGCCCTGAAGGGCGGTACAGTTCTCCCCAGTCACAAACCCCCATCGAACCTATCCAATGTAACCAATCCTGATACTTCAGCTCCAAAAACTATTTTTCTTGTCCTTCCAGATGCGTTGCTTTTTGCTCTTACTTCAGTGGCACTCATACGCTGTCGTGTCTCCAGAAATACGTCAGCATTTGATATCATAAAATCCCGAATAGGTACAAACCTTTTTGCGAACGAGTGGTCATGAGCAGTGATGATAATCAAGATATCTTTTATCCTTCTCAAAGTGCGTAATTTCTCAAACACAGGCATAAATGCTTTCAACATCTCTCGCTCCTGAATATCCGATTTAAGGTAAAGGTACGGCAGATCTGAAATTATCAATATTTTTGATCTAAACCTTTCGATTGCACCACAGAGCTTCTCTAGGATGAGCAAGGACATCTGATAACAGGTAAAGGCTCGTGATAGGTATATTCGCTTCAATACTTTTTCCGGTCGTAGGCCAAATTTCTTTGAAAGTTCGACTACCCTATAGATGTCAAATGCATTTCCACCATCCAGCCAGATTACTGGCGAGTCTAGGCCTCCTTTTTTAACAGGCAGTTGAGTAATCACACAGAGTAAATGAGATAATTTTAGCGCGGAGTTATCCCCCTCTAGCACAAAAAGCTTTTCCGTTTTAAGATTGCCAAATATTTCATCTAAATTTTTCACTTCTGTACTGGAGTTGATAATCTCACCAAAGCCAGATTTATTTTTGTTTTGTAAGCAGATTGGGGGGAGAGGGCGCCGAAAGTATTC
Source organism: Hadarchaeota archaeon (SeqCode) (assembly GCA_964343275.1). Lineage (GTDB taxonomy): Archaea > Hadarchaeota > Hadarchaeia > Hadarchaeales > Hadarchaeaceae > Hadarchaeum. The sequence continues at coordinate 5,105 of CAYFIY010000028.1, read as the reverse complement.
CGAAATAGGACTTAAATGTATCTAGTTTCAACCTACCCTATAATCAAAGTCTTTTGGCGTAAATAATTGAATGAATAACTAATTTCGGAGGCCATTTGTTTATAATTTTACCATTTAAAACTACCAAATTAAGGGGGGCTCAGGCTGGAGGTTCCGTTCATCTTTCCTCATGTAACCCTCTTCTCTTCATCGCCCGAGTGGTTCTAGGACTCTTCAACTTTTTAATTTTTTCGAGCCCACTGAAACTGATGCCTACGCCTGGGACCTTGTGTATATGGGTAAGCTCGACGAGAAGTGCCGCTACTGGCTCTATCAATCGACTGTTGCAGAGGGGTCCTCCATCGACCGCAGATAATTCGGTGATGCGTTCGATGTACTTCATCGTCACCTGTTTAGCTCTCGCATTATCGCCGCAAACCACTATATCCCCTTTCATTGCCTCTCCGACACGATGAAGTTGTTGCGCCCCCACCGTGTGAAGGGCCGAACAAACATTGATTTTACCGCCGACTAGTCTAGCGACTTCCTCGGCAGCGGAGCTAGCAGGGGGCGTGTAACATACCAGCATGTTTTTTTCTAGCTTTAGAGGAACTATGGCGCTAATTATGGTTTTTTCTGAAGATAGGGCAGGTCTAATCTCATCTACAATTTTTCCTATTCCTTCGAAAGGGATGCTGAATACGATAAAGTCGGCTTGATATACAGCATCTAAGTTGGTGGCGCCCCTAATTTTTTTTCCGGTCTTTTCGGAAAGTTCTAACTTCACTCGCTGTGCTTTTTCTATGGAACGAGAACCTAGGACTACTTCCTCCCCCACCAAAGCCCAGCGCATGGCAAGCCCTTGGCCGAGTTTGCCTGTACCTCCTATAACCGCGATCATCTGTTCAGAGGTTTTGTCAAAGAAAGTCAAATAGCTACCGCTTCTAACCCGACAATTAGTTAATATTGGATATCATACTCGGGCTTGCCTTTGCGCGTACGCGGGGCAAGATAATCTATAAGGCGATCGAGGTCTGGAGCCTCCAAGGTCACCACTATCGGACCAAGCGGCGACTCACCTTTGGTGAAGCTTAGCTTACCCACGAAAGCGACTTGCTTGTTAAACTTTAGCTGCGTAAAACTTCCCCTTATGTTTGATATCATCACCGACCTGGTGGTGTCCAGGATAGCCTGCTGTCTCAGTAGTTGATGAAATTTTGCTAGAGAGTCCTTATCGTCAGATTGACCGACCAGTGAACTCCCAACGCGTTCAATAGTTACAGTGGGGAATAACTTTCTTATTGCGACCTCTACTTTTTCCTGAGTCTCGGTTGACCTAATTTCCGCCTCAACACGAAGTTTCAACTTTACCCTTCCAATATTTTTTTAAACAAGGTCATAACTTTTCCGTGGAGTTCTTCAAGTTTTCCATCGTTAATAATCATGAAATCCGAAAGGGCAATTGCATTTCCTAAACCCCAGCTCAGTTCCCTGAGGTCCTTCTCATGGAAGTCTTTTCTTAGGGTTGGATCGTCATCTCTTTTTCTGGATGATATTCGGAGGAATCTGGAATCCTCACCTGCCCAGACCGCGATGAGGTGGAAGTTCTTGCCGAATTTATCCCGGAACACGTTAACTTCCGCTAAACCTCTGATCCCATCCACCACAACGGCTGGTTTATCTCTGCTATGAGTTTCAATCGGAGATACACAAAGCCTGGCGATGGCTCCTTTGCCTTCTATTTTTCTTAACTCGTTAGAAACCTTACCAACGTTTTCCTCGCTTATTTGTTGGCCGCGCCGTTTGAGCTCCTCCCAAACTACATCGCCCATTCTAATACTTGGAATGCCGAATCCAGCGATAGCCTTGGCGACTTCTGTCTTACCAGATCCAGGTAGGCCAACCACACCTATTGCTTGAAAAGCCATCACAATTCTACCACAATTAGTGTCGTAGTGTTCGTGACGCCGGGGATGCTTCGGATATCGCCGAAGATGGCTTTAGTTAGTTTTTCCAAGGAGTCGACCTCTACCCGCACGACAATGTCGTAGGGACCTGCAACTGCCTCAACATTCTTCACGCCCTCCATCGCTTTCACCTTCTTGAAAACATCAGACGTCTTTCCAGGGTCTGCTGAAATCAGACTGTAGGCATTTATCATATCCACACCTCAAACATAATTTTTTGCTGTTCGCTTTAAAAAATCATTCCCTAAAAAGTCATAACTCGCCAATTAATAAGTTAGCTAATCCTAACTCTTCTAACTTGCCACTTTTTGGTCTCCCGTCGCGACTCCAGCCCCTTAGGTCGTAGTACTCGTCCAACATTTTGTCTAGGTGCTTTTTCTCAAGATGGGGTCCCTCGACCTCTGGCAACTTTTCCTCCAATATCCTTGGCGGAAGAGTGTCGTCTTTTCGGGATATCCCATCACGTACAGCCAACTGGCGTTCGAGGGTGTAGATTCGGTCACCGATGTGGAGCAGCTCTTTTGAACTCAGGTGTCTGCCAGTGGTAAGGGCAAGAATACTTATCATTTCTTTAACTCCGATTGCACGCGTGCCAAACACACAGGCTCCTAGCGAGTCCACCACACCTCTCGTGTTTTGAAGATCTAATACGAGTTTAGCCTTCCCATCCGTCGAAAAACGATCGTATTTAGGAGCAAATACCTCTTTGGTTAAGGTCCATGCGTTGAGATGACATCCGCCTCTACAGGAGGTAGCATAAGCCAAGGCCACGTCCCCCTAGGAACAATTCGGTCAATTTTTCAGGAGTCCCTCTGGATTTAATCGAGCCACCGGAAAGATCGACATACAAAATCTTTCCAGCATATCCGAACATTTAAACATCTTTAACACAGAACCTTATAAAATGGGTTAAGATCTTTAGGTAGCGATGAAAATGACAGTGAGGATTTACACCTCGGCATTCTGTCATTTCTGTCATCAGACTAAAGAGTTTCTCGATAAAAAAGGAGTGAAATACGGAGAGATCGATGTCTCAGACGATGAAAATGCCGTCAAAAGAATAATAGAAATGATCGGTCAAAACGGCGTACCTGTTATAGAGATAGGGAAAAATTTAATTGTGTGGTTCGATCAGAAAAGGATTGAGGAGGCGCTCGAGTTATGAACGAAGAACAACTGGAGAAAATATTAAGGAAGTACTCCGATAAGCAAGGATTTCAATTGCAAACTGATGATGAACATCTGAAAGAGATAATCAGCGGCTTGATTGAAAACATAAAAAAGTTCGGGCATAGGTATTGTCCATGCCGAGTGATCACTGGTGACAAAGCCAAGGATATTAGTATTATCTGTCCCTGCGTTTACCATAAGGATGAAATCAGAACGATGGATCACTGTCACTGCGGACTTTTCTTGGCCAAGCCAAAAGAAGATGGGAAAAGTTTAAGGAGGTGAAATTTTGGCGCAAGAAGTACACATTGTGCTGCTTTCTAATGACCCCGAACGAGCATATCCCGCTCTGATGTTAGCGTTGGGTGCAGCGGCGAAGGGGCTGAAGACCGAGATATACTTTGCTATGAACGGATTAGACATCGTGCGTAAGGGTAAGGCCCACGAGATCACAATGCCTGGAGCTCCGCCATTGGGACAATTGCTTGAAGATAACAGGAAGATGGGGACCAAGCTTTGCGCATGTGCTCCCTCGAGACAGATGTTGGAGCAGATGGGAATCACCGAAGAGACAATAGAGCCTGGCGTAAAACTAGAGGAAATGATGGGGTTCTTAGATCGAGCACTGACGGCCGCGAAAGAAGGCGGAATGGTTACATTCATCTGAGGGACAAACAATATTCACTGCACTATAATATGTCCAGTCATATCGTAATGTCCAGAGCCGCATAATACGGAACCGTTGAAGAGATAATTTCTCGCGATCTCGGTCAAGAATTCAACACTGACTGTCTCTTCCATGGGCAACTGGGAGTTGATTTCAAAGGCCGGGATAGAAATCTCGTGGGTGATATCCGTACTTGTGATATTCAATCTAACCGTGTCTCATTGGTTGACTAAACGAGTCCAATAATCAACAGCAATCCATAGAGAATGCTAACTGAACCCACAGTTATCCCTATAACCTTTTTGACCCTTCTAATACCGAATCGCATGACAGGATAGCTCATCGTGAAGCCAAAGGTCAACATACCTAGGGCAACGCCAGTAGTGAAAATACCTAAGTTGAGAAACATTTCCGGAAGTGTTATTACACCTAGGGAAATCACTATTAAAGTGAGGATCTCATCGTTGCTCGCTAGACCTTGAATGATACCGGCCGTGAAAAGGTGTGGATGAAGATGTCTCTCATGATTGAGAACATGTACGTGTGAGTGAGTGTGAGTCGTATTCTCATGTTCATGCTTATGGGTGTGAAAGCTCTTGGTTTCCCAAGCGATACTTAGCCCTCCCAAAAAAATCAGCATCAATCCCACAGCTATTTCGAAATAGCCGAAAAAAGAGACTATTACATCCAAAAGTGTTATTTCCAACAACATGATGAGCAACCCAGCAGTAATCATATGGCCCAAAGCCCAGCTCAGTCCCATGAAAACAGTGCTCGTCATGTTTGGACTCTTAATGAGAAAATTTGATACAGCTAATAAGTGGTCTGCATCATACGCATGCTTGAAGCCTAGGGCTAGGGCCAATAATGATAAGTACATTTCACATCATTTATTTTGGTTATTACTAGGATATATCTTATTTAGAAAGATGAAGTTTATGTCCAACAAGAAAATTACTTTTCAAATCAGCGGAATGCGTTGCGCTAGTTGCGCTCAAAAGATTGAGAAGTACCTCAACAAGCAGAATGGTGTAATTAATTCCACCGTAAACTTTGTCGCCGAAAAAGCAACGGTTGAGTATGACGAAACAAAAGTTGATCTTGACCAACTTGGCGAAGCCATAAGGTCAACTGGTTATGCTCCGGTTGGCAGTGGGAAAGAACGAATTCGCAAAATTACATTGAAAATTACAGGAATGACTTGCGCTTCATGTGCTGCAAAAATCGAAAAGGAACTTTCTGGTCTAGATGGGGTAAAGCGTGCCAACGTCAACTTTATTGCCCAAAAAACTACTGTTGAATACTCCCCCAAACTCGTGACA
>CAYFIY010000027.1:0-15781 GCA_964343275.1 Hadarchaeota archaeon (SeqCode) | reverse complement strand
CCAAATGTTGTTTCAGCTATCGTCTATCAAGCTCAGGGTTTCGAAGTTGATACTGTTGTATGTAACGGAAAAATAATTATGGAAAACAGGCGAGTACACGGCATAGATGATTTGTATCCCAATCTGATTGAGCAATCCAATCAAATGTCGGAAGAAATATTCGAACGGGCAGGTATTTCCAAAATGCGCAATCGACCATGGACATCTATCTGAGGGAGATAACAAAAAAAAATAAAATACAAAATTATGTATAAAGGATTAAATCTAAAGATTTTAGAAAAAATAGCTTTGACCTAGCATTAATGTAAAGTAAATAATTTTTATTTTCCACTTCGTGGGTCAAGAAAGAAATGCGAAGTTTAAATCTAAACATGTTGACTCGGTAAAAGTTGACCTTGGTCAACCACTAGATGTTTATGGCTTTCAAGTAAATATTAGGGCGAAGATCGAAGATGATTAGCCCGACGACAGGTTGGAGACTAAAGACAATTTCATGAAATTTTACTTAAGATGCTTTTCAGTTTTACTCTAATGGTACTCCCATATCTGTGATCCGTCTATTTACTTTATTATAGATGTCCAGCTATTATTTTGTCGGTTTTAATGTATTTAGGTCAAAACGTATGTAAGAGATCATGATATTATTAGATCTACTATTTCTTGTTTGCTAACATCTACAAGGCCTTTGTCGGTTATCGCTGCTTCAGGGATAGCCGGTAGCGTGATAAAAGCTAACGTGAGAAATGGAGACTCATAATTAACTCCTAATCGTTTGACGGTACTACCTAGTCGCTCTAACTTATGATAAGCATCAGTATATGGGGCATTAGTCATTACGCCGCCGAATGGCATGGGGAGTTGGTCTAATACCCTACCATTTTTTGTAGCCAATAGTCCCCCACCCAAGTCCGCAAGTTTATTTGCAGCAAAACTCATATCTTTATCGCTAGTGCCGACAACGACCAAGTTTTGGTAGAGATGGTTATGCGTACACGCGATAGCTCCTCCTTTCAGGCCGAGTCCACTGATAAATCCAATGCCAATTCTACCAGTCTTTCTGTGACATTCTACAACAGCTGCTTTTACGATGTCCCTTCCGACATCTGGGATAATACGGCCGTTTTCGACCAACAATGTATCTGTTTTCCATTTTCTTATTAGACTACCGTCTTCAACACCAATTACGCGAACTTTAGCTTTTTGTTTGTTTTCTTTTGACTTTACCTCAAAATCTGCTGGCTTGAGCGGCTTCTTAAGGCGTACAGTTCTTGTCATAAATGTAGGGGTTCCTCTTGAGTCTCCTTTAGCAATATATCGCCCGTTTTGAGCTACAGTTTTCCCATCAGCTATTACAGTTGATATCTTTAGGTCTGATAATTTATCAACTATTAAAATATCACCTATTTTACCAGGGGTTATACTTCCTAAGTCCCGGTCGATCCCCAAATACTCAGCGACGTTTATCGTTGCCATCTGAATCGCTGTCACTGGATCTATACCTTCCTTAATCGCTTTTCTCACCTTGAAATCCATATGACCTTTACGCACGATATCAAGGAGATCTTCATCGTCGGAACATAACATGAAATACCGAGATTCGACTTCATGATTAGCCAATATCTTAATTACTTTGGCTAAGTCTGGAGATGGTGAGCCTTCTCGTATCATTATTCGCATTCCTAAACGTATTTTATCTAGGGCTTCTTTTTCTGTCTTGGATTCATGGTCTGAATTTGCACCCGTTGTTAAGTAAGCGTTTAACTTTTTTTTATCCGAAAAGGGATAGTGCCCCACAAGAATCTTTTTTTCCTTCCAAGCAGACCTTATCAATTTCATTACAATAGGGTCTCTTGTTAATATGGGAGCAAGTGGCGGTTCGTTTATCCCTAAGGTCTCAGGCCAATGCAGCATTCCTTCCATCTCATTGGCCATCTGTTTCTCTGATCTTGGATATGTACCCAAGTGTTCCAATTTCATTATTTGCTGCATTAAGACCAAGAATATCTTTAAAGGAGTCTTTTTCCCCTCACTCAATGCAAACTTTACGCCCCTAGGTCCTGAAACCACAAATATTTCATAGAAGTCTGTAGCAACCGCTGTGGTCCCGTGTAGGATCAATGCTCGAGCTAACTGATCGATTGTTAGATAGCTTTCACCTACATGTATATGTGGGTCAATCAGTCCTGGAACGATGTATTTCCCTTTCGCACTCAAAACCTTAGTCTTATTACCTACAGTATGTCCAGCTTCGCCAACATATGCAATTCTTTTTCCTTTTATGGCTACGTCGGCAGTATATATCTCTCGTGTGTGTATATTTACTAGCTTTCCGTCTTTGATTACCACATCAGCAGAAACTTCACCAGTTGCAACATCAATTAAATCTTCTCGACTCATAGTTAACAACTTAAGTTATGAGATTAATATTTAAAAATTTATCGGGAACCGCTTTGTAAATTTTAATATTAGATGATTCCTCTTGTTTATCTAATTAATTCTTTACCGGGTCTGGGCTACATTCCCGCGCTCATATCTGATCATTACGTGGAGTGTGCGATTATAAATCAAACCAAACATAATCTGTCATTTTTTTTCCTATCTTCCCACCTTTGGTTTGTGGGGTGTAACCTAAGCTAAAGCGTATAATTTATGATGCCTCCAAACTCATTATATCCACAAGATATTTTAATTAACGGTGAAAAAAACTCTATGGTGAGGATCTGGATTATAAAAGAATTGCTGGTTATCTGTTAGGATTGGGGATCGCTTTAGGACTCAGCGCAGCTCTGCTTCTATTAATTGGAATTAACCCCATTTTGGCATTCTCTGCTGTTTTTTCGGGTTCGATCGGGACCCCCCATGGTATAAGCGAAACATTGATCAAGACAACTCCTTTGTTATTGACCGCTTTAGCATTTACCCTGCCTTACCGAGCGGGATTTATGAACATAGGAGGCGAAGGTCAATTGTTCATGGGCGCACTAGCCGCCTTTTTGACTTCTGTTTTGGTAGGAGATTTACCAAGTGCGGTCGCAATCCCGCTGATATTTCTCACTGCCTTTTTGGCGGGATTGATTTGGATAATTCTCCCATTAATCTTCAAGTTCAAAGCAGGGGTCAGCGAAATTTTTATTACAGTTATTCTAAATTTTATTGCTATCTTGTTCATAGGTTACTTAACTGTTGGTCCGTTGAAGGCACCCGGTAACCCGAATCCTGAAACAGTTTCCATCCCTATTTTTACAGAGCTACCAAAGCTTTTTCCCCCATTACGTCTCCACGCGGGTGTTTTCATTCCTATTATCGCTGCATTTTTAATTTACATTTTATTTTCTAGAACTAGTATAGGTTATAAGATTAGGGTTATTGGTCTAAGTTCAAGAAGCGCAACTTATGCCGGGATAAAAGTTTCGAAGGTGGTTGTGATTGCTACATTTATTGGAGCTGGGCTAGCTGGTTTAGCTGGAGCAGGTGAGGTGTTAGGTATTCATCATTTTTTGACGGGACGTCTTCCTGTGGGTCTGGGTTATACGGGTATTCTGGTAGCAGTTCTGGGTAGGTTTAATCCAATCTCGCAAATTCCTGCATCGATATTTTTCGCAGCCTGGCTGGTAGGCGGAGAAACAATGCAACGAATGGCAGGAGTACCCTATGGCATGATTTTTATTATAATATCTCTGATAACATTTCTTATTTTAGCTACTGAAAGAATAATGGAGAGCTGGAGATAAATGATAGATATATCGTTTTTTGTCGGTCTCGGGTCGGCTACGTTTGTAATGGCTACACCTATACTTTTTGCAGCGACGGGGGAAATCTACGGTGAACGGGCTGGCGTTTTGAACTTGGGAATTGAAGGACTAATGGCAGCTGGAGCTTTTCTAAGCCTTTGGACAGCTCTTATAACAGGTTCTCTTTGGATTGGAGTGTTGGCCGCAATATTTTCTTGTATTCTACTTACCGCATTCATGGCTTTCTTAGTCATAAAATTTAATATCAATCAGATAATTTCTGGGCTCCTTCTAGTTATGTTAGGTGAAGGCATTTCTTTGTTTGGTTACAAAATGTTTTACTCAGATATGTTGGTGGGTATCAATACTTTTAATCCAATTTTATTTGGTCAAAATATTTTAGTCTACCTAGCTCTGATTTCAGCCTTCGTGGCTGGAATTATTTTATTCAAGACCACGCTAGGCCTAAAAATAAGAGGTGTGGGGGAGAATCCTAGAGCTGCAGATAGTTTGGGGATTGATGTATACCGCACGAGATATCTTTCTGTTCTTTTCGGAGGAGGAATGGCTGGTTTAGCCGGAGCTTCATTGACCTTGGGAACCATAGGTCTTTTCAGCGGAGGAATGGTAGCAGGACGTGGATGGATTGCCATCATCGTGGTGATTCTCTCCAGATGGAACCCATTTATAGCCATCGGCGGTAGCTTACTATTTGGTCTTTCTTATGCGCTTGGGGCAAACTTGATGGCCAGTGGCGTTCCTATACCTTATCATTTTCTTTTGATGTTGCCGTACATCTCAGCCATGATAGCTATAGGACTTGTATTCAAAAGGGCTAGAGGCCCTGCATCACTATTGTTACCCTACAGGAGAGAATAAAATCATTGGAATATGGTCCTAGTTTTCGCGTAAGCTAAGAGCGATAGATATCTAAAGCTTGATTGCTTTTGCAAAGGGCTCTAAGAAACTTCAGGTGGTATGAAATAATCTACAGTGGGGTATAGCTCCATAGCATCCGGCGGGAGAAAAGGGATTTCGCCATCGATAAGGCCTTGCCTTACTTGTTCAAGCTCATCTTTGACGGCTTCAGAAATTTGACCGTCAAACGCGCGGAAAGGCGCTAGGTCAATATATGGTATTTCCAACCATTTGCCTCCATATTGATCCCACTCGTCCTCTTGGATAGTATTTACAATCCAACCCATGGTATCCGGAAGATCCATTAAAAAGCTAGTAACGACGGTGTTGGGAGCCAATGCAGCTGCATCAGCGTAAGAGCCCATCGCCAATATACCTTGTTCTTCGGCTGCAGAGAAAGCTCCTCGCCCTGCTACACCTGCGTTCACCGCAATGATATCTACGCTATTATTCTGTACCAGGGAGGTAGTCACAGAATGAGCCAACACAGTATCTACCCATGTGCCAAGGGCAGTTGCATGTACTGTGATATCTGGATTCACACTCTTTACCCCTAATTCAAATGCACGAGCGTCAAAATAAAGCGCGAGATAATTCTCTCCCTCTATATACGCAACGTTTCCCGTTTCGGTCATGTGCGCCGCCAAAACTCCACACAAATAATCTCCACCAAAGTTGCCCATCCAGATACCTATGCTGTTGGGAGTTGGCGGTGGCATCCATGAATTAAACGATACAAAATTAACATCTGGAAAATCCTGCGCAACTTCGTAGGTTCCCTCGACGTATCCTCCGCTGTGCGTCCATACTAAATCATATCCACCCAAAGCATAATCTCTCACCACGCGAGGATAATCGCCATAGCCGACAAAATTTGAATAACTTACCTCAACATCGTACTTAACTTTCGCCCATTCTGCGGCGTCAACGAGCGCTTTATCCCAACCGAGGTCAGTTTCGTCGCCTGATAAGACTAAGCCCAACTTCAGCTGCCTTGATGCAGGAGTGGTTGTAGTGGCCGTGGCAGTGGCCGTGGTCGTAGCCGTGGTGGTGGCGGTGGTAGTGGCCGTGGGTGCTTGAGAACTTACTAAATATCCACCTAATGACGCGACTACCGCAACGACAACAACTAATACTATTATCAGCGAGTTTTTCATATTCCACCAACCATTATGAAAAAGTTATGATGGTATTTAAGTGTTTACATAGCAGATCGGTGAAAGCATGGAAATTTTAGCAAGAAAAAATTCTGGAACGTAGGAGAGAATTCAGAGGTAATCTGAAAGAAAGATAACATGAAGTCTAAGTTTTGAGACCGAGATATAGAAAAATCACTGGTTCCGATTTAATTCTTTCAAGTCAATGCACATACCGGCCGCAATCGTTTGACCGCCGTGTCTTATCGCAAATCGACTAAGTTCCGGGATTTCGCCAGCACGTTCCATGACCATAGGTTTAACGAGGGAAACCTGAATCACAGCTGCATCACCTTTCTTAAGTGACTTTGGTTTCTCCTCGACAACCCCGCCCGTACGTGGGTCCAGCTTTTGGAGTATTTCCACAATACGTCCCGGAACGTGAGCAGCATGGCAATGAAAAGTTGGCATGAAACCAGGCTCCATCTCTGTTGGAATGGTCAGCACAATTATCTTGCCGATGAAATCAGTCGTCGCTGTTGGTGGTTTGTCAGGGTGGCCCGCAACATCTCCCCTCTTTACTTCATTCTTGGAAAGCCCCCTCACGCTGAAGCCTATATTATCTCCCGGAACTGCTCGCTGAATTTGTTCGTGATGCATCTCTATCGAACGTACCTCCCCGCTAACTCCATGAGGCTCAAAGGATAAGATATCCTTCAGTTTCAAAGTACCGGTTTCAACCCTACCTATCGTGACTGTCCCCACGCCCGTCACAGAGAAGACGTCTTGAATTGGTATCCTGAGCGGCTTATCTATGGGCTTCTCGGGTTCCTTGAGTTCTTCTAAGGCTTCAAGCAAAGTTGGTCCCTTGAACCAAGGAAACTTCGTGCTCGACTTCGCAGTGCCCTCCCCGTGAAAGGCCGCAATTGGAACATACGGGAACTCTTCAGCTTTGCGGTAGCCCATCCCGTTTAGAAGTGTAATTATGTTATTTTTTATCTCCACGTAGGCTTCTTCTTGGTATCCCACTAGGTCCATCTTGTTTATCGCAACCACCACTTGGTCGACTCCGAGGGTAAATGCCAGCGCAGCATGCTCTCTGGTTTGTGGCATTATCCCGTCGTCTGCGGCTACCACCAGAACTGCTGCATCTGCTTGGCTGGCACCAGTTATCATGTTCTTAACAAAATCGCGATGACCGGGTGCATCGATTATTGTGATATAATTTTTTGTGGTCTCAAGTTTTTGATAAGCTACCATTATAGTAAGACCACGCTCTCTTTCCTCTTTTTCCTGGTCCATCACCCAAGCAAATTTGAAGCTTCCAGCCTCGTCCTTGAGCTCCTTCGCAGTTACCACATCTAGGTCCAATAATAATCTACCGATAAGTGTAGATTTGCCGTGGTCGACATGGCCGATGAAAACCAAGTTCAAATGTGGCTTCACGTTTACAAGTCCTCGGCTTCCCTGAAGACAATGGGTTCATCAGTTATCTCACCATTTGGCTCGGTTTGCGACTGAACTTCAGGTAGTGGAGATAACTCGGTTTCAGCAACTGACTTAATTTTGACAGGGGAGCTTGTGGACTCTGGCTTAGCAGCCCAATGTAAAAACTTGGAAATGTTTGTCGAAGCCATCCTCAAATCACGTGAAAGCTTTTCAGCAGCCCTCCGTAGCGGCTCAATATATAGATATACAACTTCTGGTTTTCCAGTTTCATACTCGAGAAATTTGTTTGCTATACGGTCGACTTGGGCCGCACTCTGCTTAATTTGTGGTATGATCTCAGCGGACAGTATGTTGGTGGATTTAATTTTATCCGTAATCGTATTGATATCGTTTAACAAGAACTCCACTCGTCTGTGAATTTTATCCTCGCGCAGATTCTCGAATCCCGTCCTCCCCGCTAACAGTTGAGAACGAGATCGAAGCAGTTCCGCGTTCGATGCCAGAGAAGACAGATCTGCCCTAGTTATTTGTGCAGCTGCTAAACCGTCTTGAAGACTAAGTCTCCTGAGTTCGGATGCAGGTTCGCCTATGTCGGCCCACAAGGAGAAGTTCTCTAATGGAATCTGCTCAACCTCAGTTGATTTATTCCCGTACATGAAAAGTACAGAAGCCGAAACCAGTAGGGTTGCTATTCCAACACCTATAGTAAGATACATCTCAATTCCCGATGAAGTAAAAGCCATTCCTATGGCAATCACAGCTAAAATAAGTGGTATCAGTGCAAATGGGTACAGGCGCATTTTTCACCCGTTTGAATTCTACATGAGTTCCAAAAAGCTTTTTGGTTGTAAAAAAACGAACTAATTTTGGTCTTGGTTGGTCTGATGAGCAAGATTTCCCAGCTTCATCCGCGCGCAGAGTCCCTGCGAGTCAGAGAGAAGTTAGTGAAGGCTCTCAAGTCCAATATCGTAGTGCCTGAAGGGCTAACGGCGCATGGCAGGGGAGAGGCCTTCGACTACATCCTCGGCGAAAAGACGACAGTTCAAGCTAGACGGGCGATAGAGGCAGCCGTTGCGATGCTACTATCTGCACAGCGGCCTGTGATATCGGTAAACGGGAACGCCGCAGCCTTAGCGCCAAAATTTATCGTGAGGTTAGCAGGAGCTGTTGGAGCTAAAATTGAGGTGAGCTTATTCCATGCCTCCCGGAAACGAGAAATAGCGATAGCGAGTTGGCTTAGAAAAAATGGAGCTAAAGAGATACTGGGGGTTGATAAAAAATTCTCCGCTAGGATAGATGAAATCCAAAGTAACCGAATGAAGGTGGATAGAAGGGGAATCTTCGTGGCAGATGTGGTTCTTGTCCAAGTTGAGGATGGGGATAGAACCGAGGCCTTAAAAAGTCGTGGTAAGCGCGTAATTGCAATAGACCTAAATCCGATGTCGAGGACAGCACAAGCTGCCGATGTTTCTATTGTAGACAACATTGTCCGAACATTACCCCTAATGGCTGAACATGCAGAGCATCGGCCCCGGGGACGTCAAAAACTTAACAAAATAATCAGAAATTTCGACAACAATATTAATCTCAAAGAAACTTATACGCACATGCGCGAGAAGCTATGGAAATTGAGCAAATAATAAAATTTTACTCCCCTATAAATAAAGCCAATAAAAAGACTAGAAAAAAAACGAGATTCAACGGTATATATGTTTGAGCAAAGATTTATGAACATTTTTAATGATTAATATTCGCCGGGGGTGCCGGGGTTCCGCTCTAAGCGGTCCGACAGCTCAGTAGGTAGGGAAGTTAGCGGAAGCTGCTTCGCCCAAAGTACTCGGCTGTTAAACTAGGCATGGATGACATACGAACCTCAATAAAATTAACGACATGCCTATGCAGGAACCGAGTGGTCAGAGGTTCGAGTCCTCTCCCCGGCGCCTCTTCCTAACAGCTGATTCTACAATATACATCCTGAAGAAGGAAATGAGGGAACTATTCTAACTATCTCCCGAAACTGTGGAAACACTAACCGCTGGGGTAAAGACAGACGCAAAATAAAAACGAGGTGTCAGACAGAATTTCAGAAGTTCTGCGCCGTTCTCGCAAGATGACCGAGGGCAACGAGGACTTACGGTAGTAACCCCCAAATACATAGAGAACGTCGTAGGGCAGATCTCCAACTTGATGACGATCCTACTGGGCGGCATAGCAGGAATCTCTCTAATCGTCGGGACAATCGGCATCACCAGACGGGAATCGTAATTATACCCGAACTGATCCTAGGGGCAATAGCTATGTCGTTCCTTATGGGTGCCCTGGCGGGATTGTTACCGGCAAGAAAGGCATCGAAATTAAACCCAATAGAAGCGCTTCGCTACGAATAAAAAATCGTGCAATAACTGGACCGAGTTCTTAGTCTTAAATCAATAAAATAAAAGACAAGCAAAACAAAAATAACCCTTTTTACCTATAATATTGGGGCCCGTAGCTCAGCCAGGTTAGAGCATCCGGCTCATACGCCAATACTGGGAAACCGGACGGCCGAGGGTTCGAATCCCTCCGGGCCCACTCATCCAGAGGCGAATTTTGTGGGACCCAAGTCAATCCTTCCTTAATTTCTGCTTTAATTTCTTCTGTAACTTCTGCTTTTACCGATTCCCTAAAGGCCGTGGATAGTGCCTTTATTTGTCTGAGCTCAAGGTCGTCGCCTAGAATCTCACCCAAGGGAAACCCAACGCAGACAATTTCTTTGAGTAGCGCACGCTTAAGACGACTTCATGAATTGTACAAAATCATTCAGCGTTCGCTTCGCTAGCGTATAGTTCGTCGTCCTCTCTGCTCCAATTGTGGAGTGAGTCGTCGGCCCATAGTCGTGGCCTGGGTAAACTTCGATGTCGTCATCAAGCTTCATCAGCTTATGGAAAAGGCTATGATACATGTCATTGGAATTTCCTCCGGGCAAGTCTGTCCTGCCGCATTCTCCTACAAAGAGCGTGTCACCAGTAAGGAGTTTGCCGTCGACTAGGAGACATATGCCATCGGGACTATGCCCTGGCGTGTGCATCACCCTAATGACTATACCGCCTAGACTCAACACATCTCCATCGACGACATTAACATCCTTAACGATCCTGGCCAGTTCGTGCGCAACAACTTTCGCGCCGAATCTCAATTTGATATCTTCGTTGCCTGCAACATGATCGCTGTGATCATGTGTGTTGATTACGTATTTCACGCGCAAATTCTGGTCTCTCAATATTGGCAACATCGCTTCGAAGTTAGAACTCGGGTCTACAACGGCGGTTTCTTTGGATACTTCGTTTGCGACAATATAGGAGAAGTTATCACCTTGGTGTTTGATCTGCTTAAAGAACATGATATCAGCCTCGCCGTAAATCTCCTTCAGTCTTTCGAGGCTTTAATCAGTATAATGCTTCACCCTTTCATCTCGGCCAGCTTGCGCCTTGGAGGTAAAAATGAGGCAAGTTAACGTCTTTGGAGCGGTACAATTGAGCTTTATATCCGAAGTTTGCCATAAGAAATTTTAATAGACATTCTCTTAAACAAATACTGTGATCACATGTGGCATGAATACTGCATTTCTGCGGATTTTGAAAAGCAAAAACAGATAATTCGGGAATTAAGGAAATGGATTCAAGACTTGGAGAATAGAGGACTCGTGAAAGGATTTGCGTTTGACCACTACTTCAATAATCCTGAAAGAGGAAACGTGCTCTGCATCAGGTTTGACTATCAAAATGAAGAAAGCCGCGAAGTTGTACAGAAAGAATTACTGGATAAAGTTAGGCAATTGGTTCCAAATTATGAATTAAAAGGGAATCGGTGGGAATCCCCTAACCCTGGTGAATTGGAAGCCTACGAATTTGGGAGTAAATGCGCACTTCTTTTTTGGGACTTGGTTGAAAAGGGTAGACTCAAAGAGGAATACTTGTCCGACTTTTCTATGAGCGAACAAGCTCATTTCGCTTTTCAACAGTGTTTTATTCACGGTCTCATGAACTCGCTCGGCGTCACGACACTCAACGAACTGAATATTCATTTGAACCTCCTGATGAATTACACCAAGACCAAGAGCATCGCTGAACTACGCAAGTGGTTGAAACAAATCTCAAAAGCTAAGGGAAAGTGAATTTGGCAGTGGCAGTGATTCAAACCTGTTTTGAGCCGCCAAAACTGACCCACCGCGCCGGCACTCCTCTCAGACGGCTTGCGCCTTAAGGAAAAGTGCGGAAAAAGCTGAAACAAATTGGATAATCTAGCGGGCTTTCATTTCGCCATGTTTAAAATTACATGAAAAACTGTTAATTTAGGTACAAATTTAAATAATTAATTTAAAACTATTTACTAATGACAATAAAAAATGAAATTATGGAAGGCCTAAAACGTTCCGTCGTCGAAGGAAATTCAGAAAAATCTAAAAAATTAGCGAATGAAGCGTTGAAACGAGGCTTAGATGCATATGAAGCGATAATGTTTGGATGTTCAGAGGGTATGAACATTGTCGGCGCAAAGTATGAAAAACGTGAAGTCTTTGTGCCAGAAATCTTGTTAAGCGCCGAAGCTATGGAAGCTGCGATAGATATATTAAAGCCACATATCGCGGGAGGTAAGGCAGAGGTTAAGGGAACTATCGTTTTAGGTACAGTGGAAGGCGACATTCACGATATAGGTAAGAATCTGGTGAAAATACTTATGGAAGCGTCAGGATTTAGAGTTTACGACCTAGGCAAAGACGTCCCATTAAATGAATTCGTAAAAGAATTCAAAAAAAGAGGAGCTGATGCGATCGGGCTTTCGACTCTCATGTCAACGACCTTGATTGGTATAAAAGAAGTTATTAAATTACTAAAAGAAAATGGATTGAGGAATAAAGTTAAGGTGGCCATTGGCGGTGCAGCAACGACCCCAAGATTTGCTAATGATATCGGCGCCGATGGTTGGGGTAACGATGCGGTCGAAGCTGTAAAAATAACGAAGAATATGTTAACAAAAAAATAATTAAAATATTAGATTGCAGTAAGTTTAATGTCTTGGTCTTAAAAAGCTAATTTTCACTTTACTATTTCTATTATTGGATTTATGTATTTTAACGTTTTAAATTCCAATAAGCCGTGGTCAGAAAGAGCGTAATCTGGTAATCCTGCTATATCTAAAAACATAAGATAAAAGAAGGGACGTTCAATAGGACACCCAAAATTATGTATAGCTTTGTTAATGGCCTTCTCTTTTTCAGCCATCTCCTTCGGAGGTACATCTGCCATTATGCCTCCCAATGGTAACCGAATTTCCTCAACGACCTTCTTATTTTTTATGGCCACTTGTGCTCCACCAACCTTAGCAACGTAATTTACAGCAAACGCCATATCTTCGGAGTTAGAGCCAAGACAAATAATATTATTGTGAGGAACGAGAAGAGATGAGGCAATAGTTCCTCCTTTGAGGTTAAATCCACTAATAAAACCTAGACCAATGTTTCCGGTCTTTAAATGTCTCTCAACGACAGCGCAATAGAGCACATCATTTTCTACGTCGGGTTTGATGACCCCATTCTCCACTTCAAGTATGGCTTCCTTCCTGTACCTCATTGGGGCATATGGGGGGATGTTCATTACAAGCACCTTAACTTTTTTTGCTTTTTTATCCGTCCTTAAAGCAAAATCAGCGGACTTTACAGCTTTCTTCAAGTGAAAACTTTTTAGAAATATCTTCGGATATTTGGGGGTCTTTAACTTCTTTACTATCTTTCCATCCAACGCGACGAGTTCTCCGTTAGAAAAAACCTTATCTATCTTGAATTTTCTGAGATCGTCGACAATCAACACATCGGCAAACCTACCAGGCGTGATGCTGCCTATGAGATGGTCCATCCTCTGAACCTCTGCAGCATTTAATGTCGCCATTTGAACGGCTCTGATGGGGTCCAACCCCGCTCCGATTGCAGTCTTTATCTGGAGGTCGATGTGGCCTGCACCCAAAAGATCTTGGGTATCCATATCATCAATACAGAAACTTGCGTGTCTCACACTTATCTTATTGTCTAAAATTAATCTTAGGGCATCTTGCAGTATATGCGCTATAGGGCTCTCACAGAACATGACCCACATTCCGCTTCTAAGTTTTTCAAGCGCCTCTTGGCTCGAAAAGGGAACATGATCACTTCTTATGCCAGTGGTCAAAAAAGCCTGCATCCTCGGCCCAGATTCGAAAGGATCGTGTCCGTGAACCAACATTCTATTTGACGCGAGATGGTCGATACACTTGATAATATCCTCATCAAGACTAAGCACCCAATCTATAACCGTGTCCAAATTCCCAACCGTTTCAGGCCATTTGGAAACTTCTTTGAGTTCCTCAAATCCGAACTTATGAGGTACTGTAGATGGGGGAGAATCGCCAGTGCCTGGCGTGACCGGTATCTTCGCATATGGAGTATAAAAAACCTTTAAAGGCGTGTTTTTGGCCTCGTCCAAAAAAAACCTTGCTCCTTCAATTCCAGCCAAACACATCATGTCATCTAAACTAGCAAAAATAGATGTCGTGCCTCGAGGAATGGCAACTTCGGCAAATCTCGTTATCGGTATCTTACAAACTTCTGGATGGATGTGTGGGTCTATTAACCCAGGAACAATGTACTTATCTTTTGCATCAACAATTTCCGTGTCCTTTCCGACACAGTGGCTGACATCGCCCACATATGCTATCTTCGAACCACTTAGAGCGATATCTGCAGGGTAAATTTCTTCCGTGATGACGTTTACGATATTTCCACCACGAATAGCAATATTTGCCCTTTTTTTCCCGAGAGCAGTAAGCATTAGATTCTTATCAACCATCACATCATGTTTTATTGAATCTCTCATTTATTTAAACAGGACAACTCAGACCAAATGTTGCTGACCTATTCTCCTGAGTGGGAAGAAAGGCCTAATTCGTTAACCATATCATTTAAAATCATTTAATGAAATAAAATCTGATAATGTATTACGAGGTGAGAAAATGACCGATAGAAAAAACCTAATTGACGTTGCACTTGGAAAGATTAGCCCAGACCTAATTATCAAGGGGGGAAATTTGGTCAATGTAAATACGAGAGAGATTTATAAAACAGATGTTGCATTGAAGGGCAACAGAATTGCTTATATTGGGGATGCTAAAAAATTAAATACAAACTATTCAAAAATTATTAATGTATCTGGGAAATTTTTAGTTCCCGGGTTAATGGATGCTCATTTTCATACAGAGAGTTCAATGTTAACATTAGCTGAATTGACCAGAGCATTAGTTCCGAGAGGCGTGATCGGCTTAATGGCAGATCCTCACGAGATTGCCAACGTTTTGGGAGCAAAGGGAATCGAATTATTCATGAGAGAGGCAAAAAATTTGCCGCTCAGGGTTTTCCTAAGAGTTCCGGGTCAGGTTCCTGCCGCCCCAGGAGTGGAAACCACTGGAGGTAAACTTTCACTTAGTGAAACTAAAAAAATGCTAGAATGGGAAAACACCGTAGCTTTAGCTGGAGATGTAAACGTTTCGATTATTTTAAACAAAAAAAGAGAACACCTCGAAAAAATTGAACATGCGATAAAACTGAAAAAAACCGTGGCAGGACAGGCCTTTGGACTAAGCGACAACGAATTAAATGCCTTCGTGGCTGCTGGGCTCGAAGACTCTCATGTGTCTAAAAGCGCCGGAGAAGTATTGAGAAAGATAAGAAATGGCTTGAAAGCGATACTTGCATCCAGACCATTCGAAATTTTCACGCCCGAGGACTTTAAGACCCTCGCAGAAACCGTTAAAAAAGATAATTTAGATACTCGGAACTTGCTACTTTGCGTCGACGACAAAATGGCACACGATATAGCTAGAGACGGGCACATAGACCAAGCGATAAGGATTGCGATAAGAGAGGGATTTGATTCTATAACCGCCGTACAAATGGCGACAATAAATATAGCCGAGCACTTCAGAATAAATAGAGACTTCGGAAGCATTTCCCCAGGGAAGATTGCAGATATAGTGATTCTGAACGACCTTGAAAAAGTAGATGCGGATGAAGTAATAGTCAATGGAAAAATAGTGGCCAGAAATGGAAAGTTCCTTGCTAAAGTTAATCATTTTGAATATCCAAAGTGGGCCAAAAAAACAATGCACCTGAAGAAGAAGATAAATACCAACGACCTCGTAGTAACGATAAAAAGTAATCTAAAACGTGTGAAAACGAGGATAATTGTAGTAGGCGTGCCCAAGGAAGAAATTATAGAAGAATTGCCAGTAAAAGATCATGAAGTTCTGCCTATTTTGGAAAAAGACATTTTAAGAATGGCGGTGGTCGAACGCCATAAAAAGACTGGAAATATATGCAAGGGGTTTATAAACGGAGTTGGAATCAAGAGCGGGGCAATGGCAACTTCGTATTCACACGACCATCACAATATCTTCGTGGTTGGAGTAAATAGATTAGACATGACGACCTGCGTGAATGAATTAGTAAAAAGTGGTGGAGGCCTTATAGCTGTCCACAAAGGA
>CAYFIY010000026.1:0-16085 GCA_964343275.1 Hadarchaeota archaeon (SeqCode) | reverse complement strand
CTAGCTCCGACCGCTTTTTCATAAGAAGTCTTATACTTGTTATAGAACTGAGATGCATTCTCATAAGCTGAGAGGCGCATGTCAAGTATCATATCCTGGCCAATGAAGTCAATTTCAATTTTTCCCGCCTCTGAGTCAACCTTTTTTATATACTGAGGCCAGCGTTCGCCTCGTTCTTTTGCCTTCGACACCGATGCCATGACACCGCTCAAGCCTTTGAATTTTCTAATCCTCCTGATAATCTTGAGAATTTCATCGATTGAATTATGATGAATTGCAATCAAATCGGCTTTCCTCTTTGCCTCAGATGATTTCTTATAAAAGTTAGCGTACTGTTCTTGCTGTTCGGACTGACGTCTGCTAAGTTTTTTCATATCCCTCATGAATTTTTTTTCCTTCTTCTCACTCTCCGAAATCACTGCGATGGTGCTGAAGTACTCGTCAAGAGCGTCATTAAAAGAATCAAATCGCTTCAGTCCTTTACCCAAATTTGTCCTGAAATCAAAGGGTAGAACGTCCACTGGTTTTCCATTTTCTAATATGATACTCGGTGACAGCTTCTGGGAAAACAATTTTTTTATTGAACTGAAGACGAGTTCCAACTCATTTTCCGACATCTCATGTGGCATGCGTCTTTTCTCAACCATCGCCTGTGCACATACCTCCTCTGCGAGCGGGCCCCCAAGTCCCAACTTTACCGCCAATCCGCGGACCAAATCTGGCGAACCTTGTAAATTCCTTTTAAACTCAACCAAATCTATTTCTCTCGGGTCAACGCTCATTTTCGGGGGATAAAGGTAATGTTCTCTGGCTCTCAACGCGCGATGCCTCCATATAATTACCCGGTAAGGCTGGATAATTGTCATCTCCTGGTCACACAAGATGAGATTGCCTTGGCCAAAATTTTCTGCTATCAAGGTGCTTTCCTGCACCCCAAAAAATTTTAACTCCAAGATACGTTCGAAATGGGGCTGGCTCACATCCAAGACTTTGGCATTTTTTAGGTGTTTTCGGAGCAACATGGCGAATGAGGTAGGCTGTTTCGGAAACCTATAAGTTCTACTTGTAAAATTGACCCTCTTTCCAGGCTCTATGACTAGATCCTGACGCCATTCAGTTTTCGAACGCAGGCGCAGGACTAATGTACCATCTAATTCGTAAACATTCTCCACTCTGGAACCAATAGCGTTTTTAAGCTCCTGAGCGCAGACCATAATGTCAAGACTTGACATTGACAACTTCAAGATATCACCAGGTGTCTAATATGGATATAGCCGCAAAACTAAGTATAATTTTCTCGGCAGTGGGGGCAATAGCTGGTGTAATGTCAGGTTTCATGACAAATGCTTGGCTTTCTTTGCTCATTGCAATCATTTTACTCTACGCGACCTATAAGTTAATTTCTAATGCTTCCAAAACATCTACCGGTCAATTTATGGGCGAGATGAAAAAGGTCACTCTTAGTAATTTCAGCCTCTTTTTCTCCAGCCTGACCACAAAGGGTGAGCTTGATGAGAAGGAAACCAAGGTAAGGTTTTGGTTCGCATCTTACTTCATCATGTGGCTTCTCCTGTGGATCATGGTGTACACGATACTTTTGATATATTGATAATTCCTGAGTAGCCGACACGGATAGTGGTTTTAATCGCCCGCCCTTATTGTATGATGGTCATGACTTTGCAAACTAATATAGACTTTTTGTCAAAGAAAAAGTTAAAAGTCGTTGCTGACCATCGCGAAGAAGCTTCGGGGGTTATCCAAGAACTAAAGGAACTGGAAGTTGAAGTAGACATACGCCAACTCAAGGTGGGTGATTTCATCCTTAGCGACCGAGTAGGGATCGAAAGAAAATCAGTTGGGGACTTCTTACAGTCAATCGTGGACAAGCGACTCATGCTACAGGCAAGATCTCTCAAGGAAACCTTTGACCGCCCCGTCCTGATAATAGAGGGGAAAGGCCTTTACAACCGCAGGGCCATCCATCCAAACGCCATCTGCGGGGCACTGGCCGCCCTAGCTGTCGATATAGGAATACCCTTGCTTCCAACTATAGATGAAAAGGAAACTGCCTCGACTTTGGTGGCCATCGCCAAGCGTGAACAGATTTTGGAGAATAGGGAAATCGCGATTCGTGGAAAACAAAAAAAGCTCACCCTAACTGAAAGTCAAAGATATATCGTGGAAGGCCTTCCAGGCGTCTCGGCGGTGCTAGCGAAGAGGCTCCTCAAACACTTCGTATCGGTGGAAAAAACAATGTGCGCGTCAGAAAAGGAGCTACAACAGGTTCGGGGGATAGGTAAGGAGAAAGCCAAGGAAATCAAAAGGGTTTTGACCATTATTTACGAGAGCGACGTTCTTCCACAAACTCCCGAATCAGACTGACCGCTTGCCTTATGTTCTGCATCGACGTCGCATAACTCAGCCGCACGTGGCCCTCGCCACTTGGACCGAAACCGCTACCGGGTACGGCGGCCACACCCTTCTCGCGTAACAAAGCTTCACAAAAATCAAGCGAAGTCATCTTCAATGATTTTATGCTGGGGAAAACGTAAAAAGCGCCATCCGGTTTCAAGCACTCGATCCCGTCAACCGAGTTTAAACTCTTAACAAACTCATCTCTTCTTTTGCGATACTCCTCGCGCATCTCTGAAACAAATTTTTGAGGCCCTTGCAGCGCGGTTATCGCTGCTGCCTGTACAAATCCAGATGTACATGTAGTCGAGGCCTGCTGAATCTTGGTCATTTCAGCAATGAAGTTTTCGGGGGCAACGGCGTATCCCACGCGCCAACCTGTCATGGCATAAGTCTTTGAAAAACCGTTAATACCAATCGTGCGTTTAGCCATATTTGGTAGCGTTATGGGACTTGCTTGCTCGCCTGCGTATACTAAAGAATCATAAATATCATCCGAAAGCACTAATAGGTCCTGATCTATTGCTATATCCAGTATTGGTTGAATTTCCTCATAGTTCATCACTGTACCAGTTGGGTTGTTCGGATAATTTAATAAAATCATCCGGCTCTTCGAGGTGAGCGATGCCCGGACTTTATCAGCGTCGGGTTTGAACCCGTTTTTGGCTGAAGTTTCTACGAAGACGGGCTTGCCTCCAGATATTTTTACCATAGCCTCATAGGTCCAGCAAGGGCTCGGTACCAATACCTCGTCTCCAGGGTCTAACGCGGCAACCAATGCGCAGAAAATTGCATGCTTTGCTCCCGGGGTCACTATCACATTTTTTGCAGATATTTCCAACCCTTTTCCCTGGAACCGCTGGGCAATGGCTTCCCTAAGCTCTGGTACGCCTGCGCTCGGGGTGTACTTGGTCATCCCACGATCTAGAGCCCATTTCGCCGCATCCTTTATGTGGGTAGGAGTATCGAAATCTGGCTCTCCCACTTCCATATGGACTATCCTTTGGCCTCCGCGCTCAAGCTCCTTAGCCAACCCCAGAACTTTAAGCGTGCTCGAAGGCGGTATTAAAGACATGCGATGTGCCGGCATCATTCTCTTACCCACTAACATTTTAGGTTAATATATAAAATTCTTACTCGGTAGCCATGCATTGGGTAGACAAAGTTGCCAATGTCCTCGTGAAACGAGAGGGGAAACAAGTTGTAGCTAGTGGCATCTCTATCTCGGGACACATCCATATCGGGCACTCCAATGATGTATTCATCGCAGATGCTGTTCGCAGATCTGTGGAAGGATTGGGATCCGAGGCTGAGAGCATTTGGTACGCGGACGACTATGACCCCCTGCGACGGATACCATGGCCGTTGAACGATGGAGAGCTTGCCGAAAAATACAAACAATACCTTGGAACGCCATACGCAAACATCCCATCACCAGACCCTTCTTACAAGAGCTTCGTGGATTATTTCTCCAGACCTTTCATCGAATCGTTTGATGATTTTGGAATTAAAATCAAGGTTTACTCGGGAGCCGAAGTATACAGGAACGGGCGGATGGCAAATCTAATTAGGGACGCTCTCGAACGTGCCGTTGACATCCGTTCCATTTTAAACAAATACCGCAATAAACCTCTGCCTGAGAACTGGTTGCCTTTCGACGCAATTTGTGAAAAATGCGGCAAAATATCGACCACCAAGTCCATATCTTGGCATGGGGGCTTTGTAAAATACCGTTGCGAAGGCTCAGATTACTCCTCTGGGTGCGGTCATGAAGGTGAAGCCGATTACACCAAAGGTGGCGGAAAACTCACTTGGAGAGTAGAGTGGCCCGCACGATGGAAACTTTTAGGAGTGACCTGTGAACCATTCGGCAAGGATCATGCCGTCGTTGGTGGAAGTTACGATACAGGCAAAATAATCGCCGAGAAAATTTTTCAATATGACGCACCCTATCCAATACCATACGAATGGGTGAGCTTGAAGGGGAGGCAGATGTCCTCATCCCAAGGGGTAGTCTTCACTCTTCCTCAATGGTTAAGTATCGCTGAGCCAGAGCTTCTAAGATATTTCATCTTCCGCAGCAAACCTATGAAGGCCAAGGAATTCGATCCGGGATTGGCGCTTCTTGATCTGGTCGACGAGTTCGACCTTGTGGAGGAGGTCTACTTTGATAAGAGGGGCGCAGCCGATAGGAAGAAGGAGCAGCTCAAAAGTATATACAAGCTCTCACAGGTTGTAGATACCTCTAAAATACCGACTCAGCGAGTTCCATTCAGATTCGCCGCCGTGCTTTCCCAAGTTACATCTGAAGAAGAGAAGATAATCCAAATCCTTAGCTCTAGGAAAATGCTGGTAAACCCTAACGAAGTGGACATAAAGCTGGCCCTACGACGTCTGGAATTAGCGCTAAATTGGATTTCTGAATATGGACCAAACAATCTGCGTTTCAACATCATGAAAACCTTACCAGACGAAATTTCCCAGCGTCTAACACCGCAGCAGAAAGGATGTTTAAGGCAACTGGCTGAAGACTTATCCTCCCGAGAATTCACACCGGTAGCGTTACACAATCACATTTACTCCGTCGCGGAAAAAAACGGGCAAAAATCCACCCAATTGTTCATGGCGATTTACTTGGCCATTTTAGGAAAGAATTCAGGACCGCGTGCAGGGAACTTTATCTCGGCTTTAGAAAGAGATTTCGTCGTATCACGGTTCAAGGAAGCTTCCCTTTAAGCCCTATCTTCATATCTGGATTCGCCTCGATTAATCTCTTAAAAACCTCTTCAATATTTTCATCCGGCGCCAAGGTACGTTTGACGAAAATACCGGTGTGACCCACATTAACTCTCCTGGTCAAGACCTGGACCCGCTCCCTGACAATCCCAAATCCTACACCAACTCGATTAGCGACATCCGCTTCCCTGCCCATCACGGGACTTTCCACATGTCCATCCGGGGATGGCTCGATAAGCATCAGGCGCTTATCAACGCCAGGCTTTCTGATTTCTCCCTCCAAATCTTCCAAGCTTGCCGCACCTCCGAAGAAATAAAACTCCCACTCGTTTTGCTTTGGCTTAACCAAAGGAAATGTAACCGACTGATCTTCCTCGATGAACAAATGGGCCTTGGGGAGCTGCCAGGGCGTGGCCATAACGATTTCTCTTTTATTAAAATCGTCACCCACGTCTCGGAGGGCGATTTCAACCTTGAATGAAGGCACAACGTATGGTATAACCACATCCACATCACTGTTCTTATCCACATCCCCTCGCGCGACACTGCCGTGGACGATAGGAGAGAAACCATTCCGCATCAGAATCCTCATGATCTCCAAAGCACGTGTTCTAAACTCTTTAAGTAGTTGCCAATGTTCCCGGTTGTAAACTTCCTCCCTAATGTCGGCTGAACGAATAGGTCTAACCATGAGATCAAAGCCCTGTTTCGTGATCCCCTACGACAAAATTTTTATCCAGCACATGAAGAAGCGGCTTCACAAAATCGACGTTTAACCTTCCGGCTTTTATGGCTTCTTTTTGAGCATGCGCTGAGACTACCTTCCCTGCAATTACCACATATTCTGGTCCTTTATAAGTCCAGTCGAGCTTGCACTCCAAGTTAACATGACATTCCACAACCCTCGGAGGCTTCACTTTTTTTGACCGTTCCCAAGTTAGACCTACTTTCTCTAGCTCATTCACTCCCCGAGGATAGTTTTTGCTGCAAGCGTGCATTTGTTTCTTAATCTTCGCCGGCACTAAATTGAACACGAATTCCTCTGTCTCACATATGTTTCTAAATGTATCGCTTTCGTGGCTCGTCGAGAAGGCTACAATGGGCGGGTCTGATTCTAAGGGCGTCACCCAACTCATAGGCGCGGCATTGATCCGAGCATATCTATCGACTGTGGTAATAAGCACGATAGGTCGTGGAGCGATTAAATGATAAGCATCTTTTAAATCCACATCCATATAATCATACCAAACTTTTCTCCACCCACTTTAAATATTCTGACACGCCTCGATTAATCCGGAAAACTAATATCTCCGGAACCTCGTAGCTGTGGAGTTCCTTAATGCGAAGTATCAACCGGTTGAGTTTCTTAGCCGAGGTTTTCGCCAAAAGCATTATCTCGCTGGCTTTCTCAATCTTTCCTCTCCACCTATAAATCGAAGTTATATTGGGAACCATGCTCACGCACGCCGCAAGCTTCTCCGATACCAACTTCTCTGAAATCAGTTTGGCCTCGGTTATATTTTTCACCATGATCAATACAAGCGAAAACATATATTCACTAACCAACGGTCTACGCATAGGTTTAAAGTTTAACGACAGTATAGTCTACGGTTGGTATGGCCACTGAGATAATCATAATCCTAGTCGCCGCGGTACTCGTATTAGTTTCGTTCTGGGCTGCCGTTGGCCTAATAAATCGCAAGTACGACCTTAGCAAACACGGTTTCTCCATCTCCCCGGGTTTATTAATGTGGCGCACTAAGAGGGGGCTGCATTTCATGGATCGAATAGCCCAAGCCAAACTTTTTTGGCGCACTTACGGCACCTTGGGAGTAATCTTGGGGATTACTCTGATGGTTTTCGTCGCGGCAAACCTAGTACTCAACCTAATTATTTTGGCCACAACGCCCTCATTGGCTGTAGCGGGAGTGCAACTCGTGTTGCCGGGTATTGTCCCCGGATTGACCATCATACCATGGATAATTGGAATTGCCACGGTGTTAATAGTTCACGAACTATCACACGGCTTTTTGCTACGCGCGCAGGGCTTAAAGACTGAGTCGGTGGGTGGATTGCTCTTTCTAGTAATCCCCGGAGCTTTCGTGGAACCAAATGAAAAAGAGCTTGCACGAGCTCCAGTCTTAAAGAGATTGCGGGTCTTTGCGGCTGGATCTTTTTCTAACGTCTTGTTTTCCCTGCTATGCCTCAGCATAATCCTACTGCTCTTGGTGCCAAAACCAGGAGCATATGTTTTTAATATTGCCGATGGTTATCCAGCCGACAACAACGATATCGACCTCGGCATGCGAATCCATTCCATAGATGACTTAGAGATCAACATCCCTGACGACTTTCAGAAATTCATGATTCAAACAAGGCCCGGTGAAAACGTCCGAGTGCTAACCAGTGACGGAGTGAAATTTATTACACTGGCTCAAAGTCCTTTTTACGAAAATAGAGGATTCTTAGGAGCGGGACTTTATTCGGCACCCTCGCGATGGATTTTTTTGAATCCACTTATTATACTCAATGCATCATTTGGCGAACTATTAGGGAACACCTTTTTCCATCAATATGTTTACGATGCAATGATCCCCTGGGCTGCTATAGATGTTTTAAAATGGGTATTCGTGCTCAACTTAGGTATAGGATTATTCAACCTCCTCCCAGCGGTTCCGCTCGATGGAGGCTACATTATCAGAGGGATATTGGAAAAAGTAACATCCAAAGATAAAGCCATTGTAATATCTAGAGCCTTGGCGTACTTCCTCTTGGCACTAATTTTAGCCAACCTTATTCCTGGCATTTTACGGATGATATGATGAGCGAAATAGAAGTCAAGGTGAAAGTTATCGGGCAGAAGGCAGCTCGAATGGTTAAAACTCCAGCTAGAACTTCGATTGTTGGCTTGCTCGACAAGATTGAACAAAACCGGGAAACAGTGGTAGTAAGGGTTAACGGCAAGATAATCGCAGAAGAAGAGCTGTTGGCCAACGGAGACCTAGTTGAGATACTCCCGATAGTAACCGGTGGTTGATTGCTAAAATGCAGCCTATGTGGTAGAGGCGCTGCGTATAACCGTCGTTATACCGGTGTGCTGCTATGCGACCGATGCATGATTAAGAGCGTGGAACGCCGGTTTCGGCGTGCGATTACTCACAACAAGCTTGTGCGTCCAAGTGAACGTATTGCGATCGCTGTTTCAGGCGGTAAAGACAGTGTGGCCTGCATGCATCTTCTCGCCAATTACTGCCGGGGAAAGCGTTGCGATGTAGTTGCTCTGAGTATCGACGAGGGGATTAAAGGTTATCGAGGAGAAAGCCTGCAGATAGCGCGGGAAAACGCCGAAACCCTCGGCCTGGAGCATTACGTGGTGAGCTTCAAGAGGGCTTTCACCTTCCCACTTGATAGGATTGTGAAACTGGCTACCAAAATGAGAACAGGGCTAAAACCGTGCACTTACTGTGGTGTGTTGAGACGCTCGCTTCTGAATCAAGCTGCCAGAGAATTGGGGGCAGACAAATTGGCCACTGGGCACAACTTGGATGACGAAACACAGGCCATCATGCTGAACTACATCAGGGCGGACCTTCCCAGGCTGTACCGCCTCGGGCCTGCCTATTCCCCACGAGATGGCTTCGTCCCGAGAATCAAACCACTGCGTGAGATCCCCGAAAAAGAGGTAGCCGTCTATGCGCTGCTTAAGGGGATAAGGTTCCACTTAGACTTCTGCTCCTACGCCCATGGAATTCACGTGGAGATTAGAGATTTTCTAAACCAACTTGAAACGAACCATCCAAACTCCAAGTTCATGATCCTGCGTATGTTCGAGCGCCTTAAGCCCCATCTAGCTAAAGCCGTTCCCATCTTCGAGATGCAGAACTGTGAGACTTGTGGCGAGCCAGCATCATCGAAAATGTGTAAGAGCTGCGAACTCCTTCAAAACATCGGATTGAAAAGGAAGCAGAAAACCCTTATTTCTGACAGTTCCAGATAAGTATGGCGGTGGGATAGGTGGGGGGTCAGCGGTCCCCTGTTAACCGAAAATCCGCTATATGTCGGGCTGAAGCTCAGGAGCGGTGCTCGGAATTACGTGTCGACCTAGTTCCTAGCGTGGAAGTCCTGTCCTGCTGGGTCATCGGCGGTGGGATCTCGGCCGTAGGGTCGAGAGTAACCCCCCTTACCTCCCGAACCCGTGAGGACCGGAAGGTAGCAGCGGTAAGGAGGACGTTAGACGCTGGCAGACCACGGGATGGAGCAATGGGCTAGCAAACGACGCGTAAGGAAGGTATCAATCTTGGGCATTCTCACCGCCTCTTCGAAAAATAAGACATATGTTTAAAGCACCGAGATAAATTCACGATGGATGCCGGGGTAGCCCAGCCAGGTAAGGCGGCAGGTTGCTATGGGCAAGACTTGCAGACACCTGTTGGCGCATTGCGCCTCAGGGGTTCAAATCCCCTCCCCGGCGCCATTCTATGATTAAAGTAACTTACTGTCGATGCCACTAGAATCAAGTCTAAATTTAAGATCGAAAAAAATTTAATTTTAACTTGTCCCTATTCCACGTAGATAGCACGATGATGTTGGAGAGCTTTGTAGTCTTGATCATCGTTATTGAGATCACAATTACAATAATGCTCGATTTCGGTCGAAGTAAATTAGACACTCTTTTTATCGGCAAAATGAATTTAGTCTGGGCCCGTGGTCTAGTGGTTAAGACGCCACCCTTACACTATCTATAAGAAAGGTGGAGATCCCGAGTTCGAGTCTCGGCGGGCCCACTCTACTGGTAGGGAATTTTCAGGGACCCAAGACAATTCTTTTTTAATTTCCAACTTCATGGATTCTCTCAAGGCCGTGGATAGGGCCTTTATTTGTCTATCCTCCATGTCGTCCTGGGAAACTATGGTACGGTGAGGTTCGGCTAAAGCGTCCCAAACTATGACCTTATCGGGGTCTAAACCCGATTCTCTCACCAACATTCCCAAGGTCTTTTTCAAGAGTTGGCGATCCGAGGTCTTGGGTTCCGGGGTTATCCGCATGTTGGCGTTGGCGTAAACGTTTCTCAGGTATTCGACCCCCCTGCTTTCAACGTCATTATATCCGTACTTGTCGGGTTGGTGGCCCATGAAATACTCCGCGTAGCTTTCGGGGACCCCCCGGCTAATCAATTGCGTCTTAAAGAATTTGCGAAAAGAATGAACCTTGAGATCGTACCTCTTGGAGTTGGGGGTGAGAAGTCCGGCCTTAAAGAAAAGGTTATGAATTAATCTGTAAATTTGTTTTTCTCTAATTGCTCGGGGGGTCTTGGATTGGCTATCCTTTATTAGCGGAGAATCACCGGTAATTTCCTCCGGCGGTAATTTGCCTTCGGGTGATCCACGGCGGCGGTTATCCAAATAGAGTTTTAGATAGTCTACGGTTTCTCGTGGAATGAAGGTGCAATAATCTCCATATTGACCCTTGGTGATTTCTGTTTCAACACGGACGCAAATCGGAGCAATGTCGCGTTCAAGGTCTTCCCTTACATGGCGATATCTTAATTTGGTTAAAGTTCCCTCGCGAAATCCCCCCAAAGCTAACATGGAAATTATGACCTTTTCCCTCAAAGAGGCACAATCTAATAGTTTGGTTAATTCCTCTTGGGCCGAGACATAGCAGCCAGGTTTTTAATGGGCTTGGCCCCACCTCCTTGGAAAATACAATATAAAGAAGAAGTTGTTATATCACCGAATACGATAGGTATCCCTAAAGCTGTACACAAAGCCACTGGACATTTGATAATCCCTGTGCGTCAAATGTTTGTCTTAGGGGATTTACATTCTAAGCATAAACCACGTCCCCCCGTGAAAGAACGGGGCATGAAGTCCCTATTGAAGTCTCTGTTAAATCCCCGCTAGTCGTTGATAATCATTGGTCCAAAACTATCCATTACTCATAAAAGTAAAAAAAAGCCCAAAAGGATGCTATAATATGTTCTCTTATGTCTTATTTGAACATACGTAACAATAACAACATAGCATAAGGTTTTATATCCTAGAAATATTTTAAACTTTGAGTAATATGCCTGATTTATTGATCAAAAATGCTAAATATATTATTACAGTTGATTCCACGCGTAGAGTTATCCGCGATGGTGCGGTAGCAATAGAAGATGCAGATATCGTCGATGTAGGAAAATCTTCTGAACTTGAACGAAAATATAGGAGAACAGAAGCAATAGATGCCGAGAACAAGATCGTGATGCCCGGCCTATTCGACTGTCATGCTCATTCTTACCAGAATATGATTCGCGGCATGGCATTTACAATCCCGCTGGGGGAAGGCGGGGGCTTTTTTCTAAGCGATGTTTTTAAACTGCAAGGGACGCAGACGCCCGAGGATGCCCGGGCGTCTATGGCACTGAACTGCCTAGAATACATTAAATCTGGTGTGGTGGGTTTTTGTGATTGGGGAATAAACATAAGGTATAAATTTGATGGCCTTGCTGAGGTTGTTGAAAGTTCGGGAATACGAGGCGTATTGAGTCATAGCGTTATGGAAAATCCTGACTTTGGTTCCTGTAAAAATGTTGTCAGTAAAGGTTTACTAGAAGATAAGGACGAATGCATAAAAGAAACAAAAAGAGCGATTAAAAAGTGGAACGGGAAAGCTGATGGACGGATAAAGGTTTGGTTCGGCCCGCGAAGTGTCGGGTCACTCTCCGTAGAAACTTACAAAGAAATCGCGCGGCTTGCTAAAGAATATAACGTGGGTATTTCATTTCACCTCGCTGAGGCGGCCGATTTGGATGCTGGCTACACTTGGAATACTTACAAAATGTCACCTATGGAGTTCATGAAATCTGTAGGTTGGGTTGGCCAGAACATCTGCTTCAATCACTGCGTGTGGCTAAGCGGGATAGATTTCAAGATATTGATGGAAACCAAATCGAACGTCGTTCATTGTCCGGGTTGGGGCTTCGACACCAAAGTTCAAGACATGTTGCAGATGGGAATTAATGTTGCTCTAGGCTGCGATGGAGGACATCAAACCAACGACATCTTCGAGGCAATGCAAGTGGAAAACGTGCTTCAGAACAGGTTACCCAAACGTGATCTGACGTTTTTGACCACCGATAGACTGATCGAGATGGGAACGATAAACGGTGCAAAAGCCCTCATGTGGGACAAGGAAAGCGGATCCATAGAAAAGAGTAAGAAAGCTGATCTAATAATTATAAACCTTGATGATCCGTCACTTGTGCCGATGGTAAATCCTGTCAATAGTGTACCTGCCCGAGTTAGAGGGAAAAATGTTGATACCGTTATTGTTAACGGCAAAGTTCTCATGGAAAATAGAATTGTGAAGACAATGGATGAAGCCAAGGTAGTTGAGGAAGCGAGAAGAAGGGCCGAGGAAGTCAAAGAAAGATCTGGATACAAGGTAAAGTGGCCTTGGCCGTTGATTTAAACGCGATCATCTTTTTAAAAGCTTGACGCATCTATGTGGACTTGATATGGGCTCTTGTTCCAAATAATTTGGGTCATGTTTTCTGAAGGTAAGACTGGCCTTGAGAAATGTTCAAGATTTTAAACTTGAAAAAGGTAGCCCTAGGATCACTACAGACCCCAAAACGTTTGTGTGTCTTGGATGATAGGCTGGATTA
Organism: Hadarchaeota archaeon (SeqCode); assembly: GCA_964343275.1. Classification (GTDB taxonomy): domain Archaea; phylum Hadarchaeota; class Hadarchaeia; order Hadarchaeales; family Hadarchaeaceae; genus Hadarchaeum. The sequence continues at coordinate 3,286 of CAYFIY010000026.1, read as the reverse complement.
TTAACTCACTATTACGTATTCTACTTTCGAGATCGACTAGTTCACTCATTACATCAGATGGTACTAGTTCAGGAAGATGTACCGTAAATTCCGCGCCGCCATCGGCCATGCCGTACATGTACTCTCTAGCCTCAAACTTGCCTTCTAGAGTGCCGGTAATTATTTCCTCGAAAACTCGGTCAAGCCTCCATTGGTTACCTGAAATCAACACATCTGGAGCCCGATCTACCATCGACTCACTCAATTGTGCCTGCATATAATACACTTCTTTTTCCTGACATGCTTCGGCGGGTCCTACTAAATCGGACCAAATAATGTCAGCACCCTGTTCAATGAGAGCTATTGCTGCTTCTTTAGACGTTGGAGGATCATACCAAGAGAAAATGTACGAGATTTTGATGTCCACATCAGGATTAGCATCCTTCGCCCCTTGGACAAAACCGTTGAAGTACCTATTAACATTTGCTACGGGAAATCCTCCTACTATCCCAAGGATATTCGTCTCAGTCATTTTTCCAGCAAGATATCCGTTCAAATACGCAGGTTCGTGCAAGTAACTATCATAGTGTCCCACGTTGGGTGGGATTTCTTCCGGGGGCGGGTAAAGAGTATGAAGCTCGGTTCCACCACCGGCGGCAAGCACTACGACGTCAGGGAAATCTCGACCAATCGCTCTAATAGAATCGGGGAACCAACTAGTAAAAAAGATAATATCAAAACCTCTGTCGACATATGATCTTCCGACACGTTCACCCTCCGGAGGGATAACCTGTTCCGAAATCTCGAATACTAAGTTGTACTTATCTTGCATTCTCAACATAGGTTCATACTGAGCTATTTCCCATGAGGTAGAAAAAGCAGATACTATGTAAATCTGAGCTACCTTTAGCTGCACTGCGGGAGTGGTTGGGGTGGGCGTCACCGTGGCTGTGGCTGTGGCCGTAGCTGTGGCCGTAGCTGTGGCCGTAGCTGTGGCCGTGGCCGTGACCGTAGTAGGCGCGACCGTTGTAGGTGCTGAGGTAGGTGGTGCTGCAGGTTGAGTTCCAACATAAACAGCAGCCGCAATTATAATAACGATAACTCCGACGATTCCGACTATCGCATTTCTTTTCATCCTACTCACTAAATAGATTTTTTTTGTAGTTATAAGCTTTACTAAAACGACTTTTATGCCCACAGAATATAAAAGTTATTATCATTATAAGCGAGATATTCCTAAATCTTCTATCTCTTTACAAACTCGATCGTAAATCTCCTGCCATTCCTTTACAGGCGTTAGTGTCTTCAAGTCGTAACATTCGGTAAAACTTTTACCTATTTGGAGATGTTTGAGTTTGTCCTCGTATTTTGGGATGAGTACCTTGGCAATCTCGTTTGCATCGCTACGTTTTATCCCTGCACTAGCCTTTAACACCTCGGCTCCGAACTTCTGTTCTAACGGGGACTGTTTATCGATGAATCTACCGCCTGCCGATCGATTGCCGAAATTCCCGGCACAACCCGAAACGGTTTCCACTATAGAGCTAACTGCCATCTCGTACAATATTTCGTATGTGCATGGACCGGATACCTGACTGGTAATCCCCAGTGCAATTAAATCCGTATTTCTACTCTGTGCCTGATGACCAATGCTCCTAACATAAAATCATCTTTGTCAAAACCGTTTTCGTAATCATCCAAGGTTTTATTCCAGAATTGCTCATCCTGGCTCGATAAAAGAAATGATGATCCAGGAGGTACTCGGACAGCTAGAGACGAAAGTTAAGACACAAGACCCGAAAACGATGGAGAGGCGATAAGGTAAGCCCTACGGACGTTATTATCTTGACGTTTATCTGTGGGGTTATCGTCTCGATATTTAATATTTTAAACTTGAAAGAGGTAGCCCTAGATCAATTAACTCCTCTTTCACTTTATCATAGATTTCTTGCCACTCTTTATTAGGCTTGAGGGTCTTTATGTCACAAAGTTCTCGGAAGGTCTTACCCTTCGGCGGGTATGCGAGACTCTCTTCAAACTTCGGTATAAGCTTCTTAACAATCTCATTCCCATCGCTACGCTTCAGACCTACCGAAGCTTTGCAGACCTCAGCAAAGAACTTGGATTCCAAGCCCGTAGTGTGTTCGGGGTATTTGCCTCCAGCCGCCCGTGGCCCAAACATGAACGATGCTCCTGACACCATAGAACCTATCCCTATTACAGCCAGCTCATACAATAGCGAGTCCGTTCCGGGGCCGCTCACGGAACTGCCCAACCCCGCACGCAGCAGATGGGTGTTTCTGCTCACGGCCTGTCCGAGAACACTATCTGCCCATACGGCTTCTCGACCACATGCACCAAAATATCTGGCATCCAAAATGAGGCCACCCACTGTCTCTGTTTGGTGTACCAGCATTTGTAATATGGTCTGCGAAATAGCTGCTGCAGTTGCGCCCTCGGGACTACCACAGTAGCCCCCAATCATGGCAAACCCACCCGAATGGAACGTGGTCCGGCAGTTAAAGGCGTGAACAGCTTTCTGCAGGGTTGAGTAGTCGGTTCTAGAAGGTGAAAGTGCAAGCCCAAAAGGCAAGTCTGTTTTGCTGTCGTAACCGCCAGGTATACCAAATCCACCTAAGTGCCCGTATGCCGATGGACTTGTCACAACACACTCACAAGACATTCCTGGCCTTCCTGCCCTCCTTAACGCTTCTTTGGTAAGCACGGCCTCTAGCATTCCTGCTAGTGTCTCAGACGGCGTTCCTGTCTTAACTTCAATACCATAAGCCGTTTGAAGTACGCCGGCCGCCATACCGTCGACTATCCGATATTGGGCGTGGCTTTGATGTATTGGTATCCAAAGGTCCTCAGATATTTCAACGCCCATAGGCCCCATCCAGGCTCCATTAAAAGGATTTTTATCCTCTGGTGCTCTCGCTCTTATCGTTATTCGGTCCCTACCCCCTCCCAAAGTGATTTCAGCTGGAGCCCCTCTAATGTAATCTTTTATCTCCTCTTCTGTAAACTTGATCACCCTCCTCGTTGTCTCACATAGGAATCCAGTATCGATTGCTAATTCAAGGCCAGCTTCCCAAAACTTGTCTGCTAAGCTATCGTCCATATTGATCGGGTTCTCAGGCGTGCATGTCTTTTCAAGGCCATGTTTCTTCAGTTTCTCATTGATCTTCCCCGGAATGACTTTCTTACACCAATCCTCTGATTTACAAATTGTCCCTGTTTCAGCCCGCTTCAGTACATCAAAAATTGTGACTTTCATTGACATATCGACCACACTCAGCCTCTAATG
>CAYFIY010000025.1:0-17445 GCA_964343275.1 Hadarchaeota archaeon (SeqCode) | reverse complement strand
TATCTAGTGTGGTTTGACATCCATAGCGCGTAGTATCCCTTCAGTAGGTCTTGGCCACCAGCGCGTTTATCTTTGCTCTCTCCGAACAGGCTGCACAGGTCGAAGTTGGTTCTGGCTTGTTTTCCAGTTCTTCTCCCAGCACCTCCCCCCCTGTTTTTTCTCCAATCTCCTTCCCGCAGGACTCTTGACCACACCAGGGTAATCTCGCGATGCCACGCTTTTTTAACGCATCCTTCGCGGTCTCGATGTCCGTTGCGTCTATCACGTAATCGCGGAAATTTTTCCAAGCCCGCTCTTTGAGATTTTTCCCAATTTTATCTAGGATTTGTTTTACCTTTGTCGTGAGTAATTTTCTTGGAATAGTCAGTTTCTCGCCCGTGTCGCGACGAACAGCGATCACCTGTTTGTTCTCAAAATCATTTGGCCCGATCTCGATTCTGAGCGGCACACCCCGACGCTCCCAGTAGTAGAACTTGTTTCCTGGGCGGATGTCCCGGTCATCGATTTGGACCCTAAAACCTGCACCATTAAGTTCTCTTCTCACCTCTATGGCTGTCCTCCCTACTGGCGCTTCCTTCTCTTTGTATGGAATGGGTATCACGACTACTTGGGTGGGTGCCACGTTGTAAGGCAGGCACAACCCGTTGTCATCGCCATGTATCATTATCACTGAGGCTATCGCTCGCTCCGAGATCCCGTAACAAGTTTGGTGCACGTGCTGGTGCTTTCCCCCCTCGGTTTCGTAGGTCAGACCGTAGACCTTGGCGAAGTTCTGCCCGAGGTTGTGGATGGTTCCTATTTGCAAAGTCCTCCCATCAGGAGCTAGCGTGTCGAAAGCCACCGAGTAGTGGGCACCGGCAAAGGTGTCCCAGGGCGGACGCTTGGTCACCACGTAGGGTACGCTGAGATGGTCAAAGAATTTTTTATAGATTTTTATCGCTTCCTTAACTTGGGTTTCTGCTTCTTCGGCAGTTGTGTGGGCGGTGTGCGCCTCCTTGAATGTGGTGACTTCCCGGAGCCTGATCAGTGGCTTGGTCATTTTTGTTTCGTAGCGAAAGATGTTGACGACCTGATAGATTTTGAGAGGAAGGTCAGCGTGGGAGCGGATCCAAAGGGCGAACATTGGGTACATGGATGTCTCAGAGGTAGGACGTAAAGCAAGTTTCACGTCGAGCTTGTCGCGACCACCGTGAGTAACCCAATAGACCTGTCCTTCAAAACCCCTGATGTGTTCGGACTCCTTCTTTAATAGGTTCTCGGGGATGAGAAGTGGAAAGAGAACCTCCTTATGGCCGTTATCTTCGAGCAGTTTCCTTAGTTCTATCAGGGCTCTGTTGCGAAGACTCAGCCCATGAGGAAGCCAGACGTAAAGGCCTTTCACTGGATAGCGGGTTTCCATGATGTCGGCGCTTTGCAGGACTTCGTTGAACCAGATACTGAAGTCCTTTTTCCATCGCTCTCGTTTGGCCACGGCTTCGCCCTTGGGATAATCGCTGGACTTGACTTAAGTAGTTAACCTATGTTTTTTCAGTTAGGATATTTTCTAGAGGTATGGAAATTGGCTGGCAAGAGTGTAAAACGATGCAATAAATATCTTAGCATATTGAATGGATCCAGAATCCGTATCTCGCATCAGTTTGGGTTTGGTGGTTAAGATTTTACTTTTCAGATTTTTCTTTCACTTTAGCAGCGATAATATAAATATTTTATATAATCCTCACCACATCATCATGATGCCATTAACTCGCCATTCTTTTCTTTTAAAGCGATCATGAAAAATAGTAGGGATATTCCATTTTGGAGATACTTCGAGCAAAACAGCTGCGCTCTTATTTGGTCAGAGTGTCGAACTAGATTGGAAAAATAAAAAAAATAAAAAAAATAAAAAATGTATCAACTGCTGCTGTCAACCGAGACAAACAGGCCCAAAATTTCAACAGCTGGGTAAAATTATGGGTGTTTCAATATCTTCGTTGCTTTGCAAAGCAGTCCCTGCAGTAAACAGGTCTTCCTTCGGTCGGCTTGAAAGGGACTTCGCACTCAGCTTTACAGTTGGCGCAAGTCGCTTTGTGCATCTCTCGTGGTCCGAAACTCTTTCTTGGCCCACCGAAATTCCTTCTTTGTCCACCATATGCCATTTTATACTCTCCCATATTTTTTTTTCAAATACAACTCGAAGAAACAGCTCGGCCGTTCCATCTAGGGCTTTTCTAGAAAAGTCCAATGTATTCTAATTTAGTTAGGTAGAGCACACTTATATAACGTGCGATATTGGCTATACACTCCCCACCCTCAAAGTTAAACCTGTTTTCCCGACCCTGACATCAAAAATATGAACAGCCTGAGGAGCTTTACAATAAATTAAGACCAACTGGATATCTAAGTGTTTTTCATTATCTAGTTTTTAGAAACCTAGCAAATATCAATACTAGGAAGGAAAATGCGCCCATGATGAAAAAGGCCGGCCCGCCACCGGGAAATAAATCTTCAACAACTCCTATCAAAGTAGGACCTAAAGACATCCCTATAGAATCGCATATGAAAAGTATACCGAATCCGAGTCCTGCCCTTTCCCTGGGTAGAATCTCAGAGGTTAAAGCAAATATGATCGGCGCTCGAAAACTGGAGAGCGCAAGCAAAGCTATTGACAGATACAAAAATGACTCCACGAGAATTGGTATTGAGATGAGTGAGATGCCCATCATCAATGAGGCAACGACGATGAATATTTTCCTCTTTCCCATCCTATCCGACATAAATCCCATGAGCGGGGCTAAAGGTATCGAGGCGATCATGATGATGCTGGCCATGAAAAAAGCTAAATTAACGGGTATTTCCCATAGCTCTATAAAAAAAGTCCCTGCCCAAGTAGCATATGTGATCGAACTTAATGTAGATAGGCTCCAGATCACGCCCAAGAGCCACATTTGCTTGTTCCTCCACCCTTCAAATATTTTGACGATGGGCCCTTCACGAGGCTTATCCCTAAACAAAAGGATGAAGACAGACGCCGAAACGATAAGAATGACTGTATATACAGAAAAGATGATTCTCCACCCGTAAATTGCAATCACGATAGGAAGCAAGTTAAAAGAAAGTATAGTCGCAATAGGCATTTCTAGACCTTTAATTCCCATTGCTTTTCCCCCCTGTTCTGGGGGAAACCAATTAGCTATCATTGAAAAACTAACTATAATAATCAATATCCCCCCGATTCCGAGGATGACTCTTCCTAAAACGATCAGGAGGAAGGATCCACCCAAAGAAGAAATCACCCCACCCATGCTGGAGATGACGAGACCCGTTGCCCCAACTTTCTTATTTCCCCATTTGTATATGAAGGCCCAAGTGGGGAGGGCGAGTAAGATCCCCGCCAAAGAGGCTAGGGACATGGGCAGACTTGCTTCTGCGTAGGAGATATCGAACTCCTCCATTACTACGGGTATCATCGCAGGGTAGGATTGAAGGGAGAAAAGATATGAGAAACCTATAATGAAAGCGAGAGTTAGAACTATCCATCTCTGTTCCATTTTCGATCACCTGCCCTGTTTTTTTATGTATGTTATCTACTAAATATCTGAAAATCATCACATTGGTCGCATTGTGATCGTATGCGATAAATTTTCCGAGGCATGTGAAATAGGAGGCTGAGTAACTTTTTTGACTTCTAACGTAATGATATCATTCGGTTTTTGTTTAAGATTGGGTTTAGGCCTCCACCACTTTTTTTTCAAAATTAACCAGGTAGGATTTTTTTCCTTTTTCGATCACTTTATGACCATCGTTTTTCAATAATTTTTTCTGTCCGTTCGTTCCATCAGCTTCACGCAAAAAACTCAAGCCTCAAACATTAAATTTTTTTGGTTTGAATATCGAGTTATTGTTTTTTTGTACGTTTCTCTTTCCCCATATTCCTCTTGAATTTTTCATCAAGATATCGAGTTACTTCTTTCATCCATTGTTCTATCTCACTTTTATTCTCGATATCTCCGGGATCGATGGTTTGCGTTTTTTCTCTGAATTGTTCGTGAGTTTGTTTCGCACGTTTCACCCTCTCCTTTCTGATGTAGTCATCAATCATGTTTCTCCATCTCTTTTCAGATGTAGTCATACCAATCGTTAATTTCTCCTTCTCATCAAGCAGCCGATTAATAGCCTTGTCGTAAGTTTCAGATAGTTTCCCAAATTCTTTTAACCTATCGCGTGTTTTTGAGAAAATGCGAATAGGTACTGATTTTCTTTTTGTCTGTTTCATGCCTACCATGATAAACAATCTCCTAATATATAATTTGTCATATAATCAAACTGCGATCCATGAAAAGATTAGTGTTGGGCTGGACAATAGTTGGCATAGTTTTCATAATTTTTGGAGGGGTTTCCATGCATTTTGCATATGAATTGTTTGGGCACTGGAAGCCCTTGGCCATCATCACAGCCGTGAATGAGAGTGTTTGGAACACTTGAAACTGGCTTTCTGACCTGGTTTGATTTTGTTACATTATCGAATTCAAGTTTTTAAGAAAATCGACTAATAACTTCTTGGTGGCTAAGACCGCATCACTATATTTAATGACCTTAGCCATCGTGGTCCTTTTTTATTCATACACTACTATACTTGGAGAAGACATTTTGATAATGGATATACTCATCTTCATGCTTGTTGTAGTTATAGGTCAGCTCGCCAGTTACAAACTTTTGATCCCCAAAAAATTGCCACAAATCTGGAATAAATTGGCATTTATTCTACTAATATTCGCAGTTATCGTCTTCTCGTTGCTCACCTACTACGCTCCTGAATTATTTTTATTTCAAGACCCCGTTACTGGTGGATATGGCATTCCAAACTAAAATATAATTTTAAATGACAACTCTCAACCAATTCCGATTGTTTTTCTCGCAGACTTAGGCCTTAATTTAAACAACCATGCAAATATCGTCTAAGACCGCGGCGGTTTGCTCGCCGTGCCGATCCTCATTTCGGCGAGCTTGTATCTGAAAAATGCGGGACGTTTCAGACTCGCATCGAACCGGAGATACTATTATCTCGCTTGGTGGTGAGAAACGAAGCACCGAGCCGTTTGAATACAATTATACTCGGATTTTTAGGGTTTTACCAACCGCGACGATTTACTCATATCGTTATTTCGTGAGGTTGTCGAGCAAACCCTGCAACAACCTCGCGTGACGCGCTTCATCTCTAGCAGATACGTCGAAGAAATCGTGTGCCTCGTCAACTCCGGCCTCCTTTGCTTTCACGGCGGCCTCTCTCTTGGACTTGTTGGCTGCCTGTTCACCCGCAAGCATCTTCTCAACGTTCTCCTTGGTACTGGTCGAAATCTTTCCACACATCTCTGCGTACGCTGCCGCATGCTGCGCTTCCTCCCATGCTATCCGCCTTAGGGCTCCAGCTGCTACCGGATGTCCTTCTCGCTCAGCCTGTCTCGCCATCGCCAGATAAAGTCCGACTTCACATGTCTCCCCGTTGAAGTTGCTCTCCGCCGCACTTTCCACAGGTGTTCCTTTCGCCACGCCAATTTTATTCTCGCTTACTAAATCCATCTTTTCACCTCCTTTTTCGTAGATTGATTATCATCAATTTTATATGTCTCCTCAATTGAGATATCTTCTGTCTTATTTAATGTTTTGGTAATCTTGCGCCTTAAAAAAAGGGGCTAGTTAACGTCGTTATAAAAGTGTGGGGATGGGATTTCAGCCCCCGAACAAATCATTTCTCCAATTTGTGTACAATAAATCCATTTTTATGCAAAGCGAGGCGAAATGCAGTTTAACCTTTAATCTCCACAACTTTGAATATCTGATCATCTTCAGAGTGTCAACGTTTGATGTCCATTCTTGATGACGATGAGCATGTCCTCCCAACGGGCGCCTCCAACTTCGGGGGAGTATACACCGGGCTCCACCGTGATGACCATCCCCTTTCTCAGAATGTCTCTAGAGTTTGGGGCTAGATTGGGAGGCTCGTGAATTTCTAACCCGACTCCGTGCCCCGTCCCGTGGGTGGCGAACTTCGACAATTTAGATTTAGTGAGTATGGCCCTGCCGGCTGTGTCTACATCTACCGCTTTGGCGCCGTCCCTGACCTTCCCCATGGCCGCCCTCTGCGCATTTCTCACCACTTGAATCAACTTCGACTGCTTCGAGGTCGGTGCGAGCGAGAAGGTACGGGTCATGTCGGATGCATAACCATCGAATATGGCTCCTAGGTCCACGACGATTAGCTCCCCCTTTCTAAGTTTCTTCTGGGTCGCGGTGGCGTGTGGCAAAAGGGAGTTCTTTCCCGAGCCCACTATGGTAGGGAATGGGGTGCCCTCTGATCCGGCCTTGCGCATCCGGTATTCGACCTCGGCCGCAATCTCCAGTTCAGTCCTGCCGGGTTCAATCGATTCGTTCGCACAATTCATTCCTTTAACTGCTATGTTGGCGGACTGTCGTAGCAGGTTCAGCTCTTCTGGTGATTTTATCATTCGCAGATTTTTCATGATCTCCGGAGTTTCCTTGTAACTTGCCCCATGGGCGTTCCGAATTTTTCTGATCAGATTCTTCCCGGCTCTATCGTAGCCAACGGCTTGAGTGCCAAACTCTTTGAGGACTTCGGCCACGAGCAGCCATGATTCAAGAAAAGATACACGTTCCCCTCGTCGGAGAGTGGCCCTCCAGCTGGAATAGGCCCGGATGTCGCGTATCCGGCTCTCTCGACTGGCGGCCTCGAACTCTAGCCTGCTGCATATCAGAACTGGGTCGCCGTCCAGCGGGACTATGACTGCCTTTCCGGTTGTCGTACTGGACAGATACCTGGTGTTTTGAATGGCTAGGAATGCGTCTAGCCCGTGTATGTTCAGTTCTCTTTTCAACTTCTTGATCCTCTTCACACTGAACCCATCACAGCTTGTGGCGTTTGGTAAAAATATGCGATGGTATCTGGTCATTTGGTAGTAGTCTATACCGTCGTTCGTTTTGTGCGTAGGGAGTTAATTTAACGTATGTTAATAGATGATCTCATCGAGTCTGTCATCTTCCATAGCTAGCTTGATCTCCCTAGAAATTCTCCGTCCGGATGACATCGGTTCATCGAAAAGATAGCAAGAGTATTGTGAACCTGCGGGATAAAGATTGGTCCCGGCGACTATTCTAGCGGAGATTTCAAATGTCATAAATTCCAGGTCGTTTCTGCATACCATTTCCACGCAAAAAGGACCTATCATTCCCGGTGGGAAGAGGTCTACGGACGAGTTGACTACCATTTCACCTATATTGATGATCTTGGGCAGCAATGATTCCCTGACGATTACAGGCAGGTTTCCGGTAACCACGTAAGTTCCCACGTCCTCTATCTCTTTTTTTGTCGCGCCAATTCTGTAGAGGCCATCGATGTTTGACTCGTCTCGTCTGTCCATGCTCAGCAGCTCGGTCCTGTCCAAGATTGGGGAGTAAAAATAGTGGGGGTAATACCTGATGCCAAGTATATACTCTTGGATTAGATAATTCTCCCTGTTTGAATTATCGGCGTTTTTCATCTTCTCTTTAAATTCCTTTTCAGACTTCACAAGGAAAAAACCACTGCCGCCTTTTGCGCCATAAAATTTAACGATGCACAACCTGTCTATTTCCGAAGGGTTCTCGAAGACCGTGGGGAGAGGTATCCCTGCCCTTTGTAGCCACTCCATCTCCATCTTTCTGTTTCCCTCCCAGTCCAGAACCTTTCTGTTTCCAAATATCGGCGCATAGAATTTTTCCTCTATATTTTTTGACCCGACGTACTCCACAAAGGAGCCGTGTGGGATGACCACCGCATTGCGTTTCAATAGTTCGCCTTGGATCTGGTCCGATAAAATTTCATTGTAATCTTTCACGATCAAGTATTCATCTGGTTTGGCGAGTGGGAAGGAATCGTATACTTTTTTTACCTCGGGCTTGCATATGCCCAGAGTCCTGAACCCCTCCTGTTTCGCACCGAAGAAAATCTGGAGCGCCGAGTGAGAGCAGAGGGTGGCGATAGTGATGTTGTCCTTGTCGTAGCGCCTTAAATTTTCCTCTATTTCCTCTTTGCATATCATGTGATTAGTTCCCCCAATGTGTTTTCATTTGCCGCGCGCCTTACCTCCATGGCAATCCTTCTACCGTGACCGACATCCTCGAAATATTTGTATCTCATATAAGGCGAAGTGGGTTCCACGCAGGGACTACCTGGGATTCTTGGGCTGACATCAAAAACGCAAAAATCGAGCTCTTTGGTGAAGCTCCCCTGAAGGGCAAATAGCCCGATGATGCCAGGGGGATACTCTTTCTTGCTCGCCATCACGAATTTTTCTCCCGCCTCGAAGACTTTATCAAGTTGCGACTCCCTGATAGTTGCCCCCATGTGTCCGATTTCTATGTTCTGGGTCATGGCTTTCGCCTTGAGCTGCTCTTCCGCGGGTAGGTGAAGAATGCCGTCCAAGTTGGTTTGAATTCTCCTATCGAAGCCAAGTAGGTCTAATGATTTTGAAAGAGGACTCGAGAAGAAGTTAGCGTTGAAAAATGCGCCGATGACAAACTCTTCGATCGTGGCATGGGCCAGACAATCCTTAGAAATCATGTTCTGCTGAACCCTCTCATTCGCCTCTCTTTCATAATCTTCAGGAGAAGTTGCGTAAAAAAAGGCGCGCTCAATTTTTCTTTTCTTTTCTGGAATCTTGACTATTACAAGTCTGTCGATGTCTTTGTAACTTCTAAAGGTGATGGGAGTCCTTATTTCTGCCTTTTTCAAAAGATAGTATTGGTTCTTAAAGGTACCCCTTTCCTCTGTTCTTAACATGTAGCGATTTCCAAAAATTGGGACCGTAAACTTTTTCTCTATATTATCGTAGCTCACGTAAACTGAGAATGATCTGTTCGGGACAAAAATAGTGTTGAGTTCGATGAGCTTCCTCAGGTTTGCGGAATCGGTTATGGCGGAAAATTTATCTAGTAAAAGGACATGGTCAAAAAGGTTCTTGTAGTATTTCGTGTAGGTTTTTTCTCTACCCTTCTGACAGACGATCACTGTTTCAAACCCTTCCTGTTTCGCGCCATGGGCCACCTCCAAAGCGGAGTGCGATCCTAGAACCCCAATGCGGATGTTTTTGTGATTATATTTTCTTAGAATTCGTCTGATGCGATTGTTCATCCAATTCACTAAATCTACTGGCTCTTGCTGGTTTATAGCTCTCTCCCGATTGTTACAAATATCTTAACGTTTTTCACAACCAGACTTTATATCCCGTAGCAAATCCTCCTTAATATGCTCCCCCATGACTTATTGAACCGTTTAAACGCTGATTTATTCAAGAGTGGTCTTAGAGTTGAATATCGAAATCTTATAACTATGGAAACATTAAAAATTAAAATTTTAATTTAAGAGTAATCATTTAAAACTTATAACAATTATTCAACCATTGCTAGCATATGCGCATCAGGAACTAAACTGGAAGATGAATGTTGTGAAGTCGGAATTGGTCGTTTTTTCTTCTAATGGACAGCGAATATTTGGAAACCTGCATCTACCTAACATGGGCTCGCCCTGCATCGTTACCTTACACGGTTTAGAGAGTAGCAAGGATAGCGGTAAGTGGCCGACCATTGCCTCCAGATTTTACGGCGAAGGCTACGCGTGCCTGAGGTTTAGTTTTCGTGGGTGTGGAGAAGGATCGGAGAAGAGCGATGGTGAGTTCGAGGAACTCAGCTTAACTGGAAGGATAGAGGACTACCGATCCGCTTTGCGATTCCTACAGGACTCGGGCAAAGTCGATATGGCCAGGTTAGGGGTAATCGGATCCAGCCTGGGCGGGATGGTAGCGGCGGCGGCTAGAGATGATAGGGTTAAGGCCATGGTGACGATGGGTACCCCCTACAAGATACCCCGCTTCGAAAAGCCACTGATTCCGAAGGATGTAGGCGATTGCTACAAGCTTCCATCGGGCAAGAGGTTCAAGAAGGGCTTCTACGAGGACCTACGAAGATACGATATTTTAGAAGCCGTGAGGAGTGTGCCTTCGATTTTTATCGTACATGGCAGCTTGGATGAAACAGTGCCCCTCGACCACGCTCGAAAACTGTACGAGGCCGCGTCGGATCCCAAGAGGCTGGAATTAGTGGAAGGCGCAGGTCACGTTTTTTCTCAGCGCGAACATTTGGATAAAGTAATCTATTTGATCATGGAGTGGTTTGGGAAATATCTGTGATTTTAATTAGTAACACGCGATGTTTTAGGTCTGAGCAATAGTTTGCATTTTTATTCATCGTACCAATCTTTATTATGGATGGATTTGAGACAAGCGGTCATCGTGATAGATATGATAAATGACTTCGTGACTGGGAAGTCTAGCTTCCAAGGGGCGTTAGACATCGTGCCCAACATAAAGAACCTCATCGTCCAGGCTCGAGCTAAAGAAGTCATGGTAGTCTACGTGTGCGATGCGCATTCTCCGAAAGATCCGGAAATGCAAGTGTGGGGCGAGCATGCCATGGCCGGTACTGATGGTTCTCAGGTAATTCATGAATTGAGATTAGACGGAGGCGAACTAGTACTTCCAAAACACACCTACGACTTTTTCTTCGACACTGAGCTTGACGAGCTCTTGAAGAAAAATGATGTCGAAGAAATAGTACTTGTCGGAGTGGTCACCGATATCTGCATCCAGAACTCCGCTGCGGGGGCTTTCTTCAGGGGATACAAGATGGTAGTACCGGAAGACTGTGTGGCTGCGGCTGACAAGAAGGCCCATCAATATGCTCTTGATTACATGAGGAAAATGTACGGCGTAAAGGTTACAAATTCATCCGAAGTGATAGTAGGTTGGTAAGAATGAGAACCTTCAACGTGGCATCGGACGAGGAGATCAAGCGTGGTGAGACCACCGACCTCTACTTCGTCCGTACCAAGAAAATCCTAAAAGCCAAAAAGATGGACGCGGTCCGGGTGGTGGCCGAGGTGACCACCAATGGTCTGCCGGATAAGTGGCCTTGGGGTGTTCTATGTGGAATTGATGAGCTCCTTAAATTATTTGAGGGCCACTCGGTCGACCTCTACACAATGCAGGAGGGAACCATTTTCTGCCATCACGATTATTACGGTAATAAAGTTCCAGTGGCATTCATTGATGGTCCGTATGGAGAATTTTGTGATTTAGAAACCCCACTCTTGGGTTTAATCTGTCATGCATCTGGAGTGGCCACTGTGGCAGCAAGACTGAGGAGGCTGGCTGAAGATAAACTATTGATATCGTTTGGGATAAGGCGCGCACACCCAGCTCTCTCTCCCATGATCGACAGGGCAGGATACCTTGGAGGCTTCGACGGCGTTTCGAGCTTGGCTGGTGCGAGGAAGATAGGAAAGGAACCATATGGCACGATGCCACACGCGCTGATAGTAATGTTCGGGAATCAGGTCAAAGCTTGGAAGGCCTTTGACCAGGTGATGCCTCGAAAAGTTCGTAGGATTGCTCTCGTGGACACCTACTACGATGAAAAAGCCGAATCCATAATGGCAGTCGAAGCCTTGGGCAAAAAACTCTGGGGAGTCCGACTAGATACTCCCGGCTCCAGAAAGGGAAATTTCCCCGAGATAGTCCGTGAGGTGAGATGGGAAATGGACATCAGGGGCCACAAACACGTGAAGATAATTGTCTCCGGCGGTGTGAACGATAATAACATAGTTGAGTTGGTGGACGCTGGAGTGGACGGTTTTGGGATCGGAACTGCCCTGAGTAACGCGCCAACAATAGATTTCGCTCTGGACATCACCGAACTAAAACGTCAACCTGTGGCCAAGAGGGGAAAAATCGGCGGGCGAAAGCAGGTCTGGAGATGTTCTCGTTGTTTGACTGATGTAGTATTACCCGGTGGGGCTCGCGGCCCGAAATGCCCAGCGTGTGGTGGTAAAACCTCTGCATTACTTATTCGGGTAATGAAGAAAGGAAGGATTACCATCCGAGAGCCCGAAGTTGACCAGATAAGAAAGCGCGTGATGGCACAATTAAAAAAATTCACGGTGGTTTAAGTGGTAGTCCCAGGAGACACCAGAAAGATGCTCTCGACGGCCAAGAGAATCGTGGTGAAAATAGGAACCAGAAGCATCACCGATAAGAGTTCCAAGCTTGATCCGGAAAAGGTGGGTAAGTTCGTTTCTGACACTATGGCCCTGCGATCCTTAGGTATAGAGGTAATTGTGGTTTCTTCCGGAGCGATAGGCGCAGGGGTGGGACGCTTGAACCTCAATGGCAGGCCGGAGAAAATGCCGGCGTTGCAAGCTGCCGCAGCGGTGGGGCAGGGGATACTGATGCAGGTATACTCCAAGTACTTCGGAGAGTACCAGCAGCCGGTCGCACAGATTTTGCTCACTGCAGAGGACTTTAGAAATCGCCGGAGGTATATTAATTTTAAAAATATGCTGACTGGTCTCATGAAATGGGGGGTCGTTCCTATAGTGAATGAGAATGATAGCATAGCGTTAGAGGAAATAAAGATGGGAGATAACGATATACTTTCAGCGAATGTGGCAATCGGTGCCGACGCCGATTTGCTCGTGATTCTCTCCGACGTAAAAGGAATTTACATGGATTATGTGAATAAGAGCAAACGTGGTAAGTTGATCAACACCGTTGAGAAGCATACGCAGGTGGTGACGCATGTCAAGTCAAGGGGATTTGGTGGCATGCTGACCAAAGTAGTGTCGGCCAAAATGGCGACGGATAAAGGGATACCGGTTGTAGTGGCTGGCAGCGCTGAGAATATGGTTCTTGAACGAATAGTGGAGGGCAAAGAAGTCGGAACGATTTTTCTGCCTAGGAAGAGAAAATGAGCGAAGTTGCCATAAAGGCCAAGGTCGCACGCAAAGCGGCACTCAAGCTTGCGAGTGTCTCGTCCAAGGTAAAGAACTCGGCGCTCTTGAAGATAGCCTCAGCCATTATGAAGAACAGAGAGGAGTTGCTGAGGGAAAACTCAGAGGATCTTAAAGCCGCCAAAGTCCTTTTGGCAAAAGGTAGTATCTCTAAAGCATTTTTCCAGAGGTTGAAGCTATCAGAGGATCAGTTGCTCAATGTGGCCAACATGGTCCGAAGCGTGGCCAAGCTGGAAGACCCCGTTGGCAAGACAATCTCCGCGATTGAACTCCATCGCGGTCTGGACCTTTACAGAGTTATCTGCCCGATTGGAGTCACGGGGGCGATATTCGAGGCCAGGCCAGATGTCTTGCCCCAAATATCAGCGCTATGCTTGAAGTCGGGAAATGCGGTGATTCTCAAGGGCGGAAAGGAAGCCAAGAGTTCGAACGAGGCTCTTTTCGAGTTAATCCGTAAGACGAGTGAAAAAGCTGGAATCCCTACCGGATGGATGCAGCTTATCGAGGCGAGAAGGGAAGTCAGAGAACTCTTGAAGCTCGATGACTTAATAGACTTACTAGTGCCCCGCGGGAGCAAGGATTTCGTGAAATACATCCAGGGTAACACCAACATCCCGGTTCTGGGCCATTCCGATGGGTTGTGCCACATCTATGTGGACGTTGATGCTGATATCCATAAGGCAGTGAAAGTTTGTCATGATGCCAAGGTCCAATATCCATCCGTTTGCAACGCGGTGGAGACTATACTGGTGCACAAGGATATCGCCCCAGTATTCCTAGGGCCCCTGGGGGAGAGATACATGAAAGCAGGGGTGGAGGTTCGGGGAGACGAGAGAACCAGAAAGATTTTGCCATGGGCCAGACGAGCTAAGGCAAAGGACTGGAGCACGGAGTATTTGGACTTGGTAGTCTCGATAAAGGTAGTGGGAGGCGTCCAAGAGGCCATAGATCACGTAAACACTTGTGGGTCAAAGCACACTGACTCCATCTTAACAGAGAACAAGAAAACTGCCATTCACTTCCTGTCCGAGGTGGACTCGTCCACAGTCATGCTCAACACCTCAACTAGGTTCAGCGATGGATATAGATACGGTCTGGGGGCGGAAGTCGGCATTTCCACTGGGAAGATACATGCACGTGGGCCAGTGGGCCTTGATGGTCTGACTACTTCCAAGTTCCACCTCGTGGGTGATGGACATGTGGTGGCCGATTATGTCGGTAAAAAAGCCAAACTCTTCAGTCACCGTCGGCTGACAGCAACTTGGGGCGATTTTAGAAAGACCGTGAAATAGAAATAGGTGAAATGATGAAGTTCGGGAAAGTTGTAGTGGGTGGTACGTTCGACTACATACACGACGGTCATATCGCGATCCTCTCGAAGGCATTTGAGTTAGGGGAACTGGTTTCCGTGGGGATATGCTCTGACGAGATGCAACACCTGCTCCTGAAGGATTCGGTGGGCATCCAGCCGACTGCCATCAGGATGTGGAAGCTCTTGGACACATTGCGTCAGAGGAAATGGTTGGGGCGCACCGAGATACGCATCATATCAGATCCAGCTGGCCCAGCTGCTACGGACAGGGAAATTGAGGCCATTGTGGTTAGTCCGGAGACTAAGAGCCGGGCTAAGGAAATCAACAAAGTCAGGAACTCAAAAAGTATCAAACCACTCGAGATAGTGGAAATTCCCTTTGTGTTGGCAGAGGATAGACAACCTATCTCCTCCATAAAAATCCGTTACGGCGAAAGCGATGTCCACGGTAAAAAATTAATTCGTCCGAGGGCGAAATAGTTGAAAGCTCTGTTCAATTAATAATGTTTAAACAAAGAGAAAACTTGTTTAAAGTTGAGTTTATGCATCCTTCAAAAGACATCAAGGCCACCAAGGGGTCGGAACTGGAAGGTCGTAAGGTCGCTCTTTGCGTGACGGGTAGCGTGGCAGTAACGAAATGTCCAGAACTAGCTAGGGAACTGATGCGTCATGGAGTGGAGGTTCGTGTATGCATGTCGCAGAGTGCCACTGCGCTCATAACTCCTGAGTTGATGCACTGGGCAACGGGCAATGAAGTGGTGGTGAAGCTTACGGGCAAGCTGGAACATGTGGAGCTAGCAAGTTGGGCCGACCTGGTATTAATTACCCCATCAACCGCGAACACGATAGGCAAGGTTGCAATGGCTGTCGACGATACACCTGTGACCTCGTTGGTTTCAGTGGCGTTGGGCCTAAAAAAATCCATTGTCATTGTTCCTGCCATGCACGGGTCGATGTTCGAGCACCAGCTCATTCGGAAAAACTTGGATAAGCTCCGTGCAGTAGGGGTTCGCGTTATTGATCCTAATGTTATGGACGGTAAGGCCAAGTTGGCAAGCGTCGAAGAAATAGTTCAAACGGTCATTGAAATCTTAGGCCCGCGCGATTTAGGGGGTAAAAAGGTCGTTGTCACAGCCGGTCCTACAGTTGAGCTGATAGATCCCATCAAGTTCATCTCCAACAATAGTTCTGGAAAGATGGGCTTGGCCGTGGCTCGAGCGGCAGCATCGAGGGGCGGAGATGTGACGTTGATTTACGGTCCGGGTACTGAGATGCCACCTTTCAACGTTGAACTGGTTCGAGTCCAGACCACCAAAGAGATGCGGGATGCATTTCTAAATAAGATGAAATCTGGTCCGGATATTATTGTCTCAGCTGCAGCTGCACAGGATTTCGTGGTGGAGCAGCCAGCCGACAAGAAACTCAGACATTCTGATCCGGTGACCTTGAAGTTAGTTCCGGCTCCGCGCGTGCTGGGGGAAGTACGGGAATTGGCGCCGAATGCATTCGTGGTTGGGTTCAAGGCGGAGTATGGTGTGAGCAATGAGGAGCTTATGAATGCAGCTAAGTCGAAGTTGAACGAAGGACTGGACATGGTGGTTGCAAACGATGTATCTAGGGTTGGTGCTGGGTTTGGGACGGATACAAATGAAGTCCTGATAGTGACAAAATTCGGTTCAAAAAATATACGGGCCTCGAAGATCGAGATAGCAAAAGCAATTCTTGATGGAGCGGTGGCCGGCCTCGGTTAAAATTTTATTGGTGAGGCATTGAGATCCAAAATGATGCCATTGAGCGCGTCTGTTTTTGTTCCAGCTCACATCTCTGGATTTTTTCAACCTTACTACGCGATAACTCCCGAACGGTCCGGCTCTAGAAATTGCGGCCCTTGTTTGAACTTGGGAGTGTTCACTGACGTTGAAGTTGAACGCGCCAATCGAGCTAGTATCAAGATTCACGTGAATGGTAAGTATGTTCCAGATGCTAAGACGACCTTAGAAGCAGTAAAACGGCTCCAGCGTATGGTTCACGGGAAGTTTAAGGTGGAGATCAATCATTCCTGTCAAGTTCCAATTGGAGCTGGATATGGGGCGAGTGGGGCTGGATCTCTGGGGGCGGTTTTGGCATTTTCCAAGGCGCTGGAACTTAACATGCCTCAAGAAAGGCTGGTGACTGCAGCTCACTCGGCCGAAGTGCTATGCCACACGGGACTGGGAGATGTAGGGGCACAGGCAATTGCAGGACTTGTAATGGGAGTAAAGCCTGGGGCCCCACCATACGGCAAGTGGAGCCGCGTGTCCTTTCCCCCCAAGATGAAATTGATTTGTGCGACCCTTGGATCCATATCAACGAAGAAGCTTCTGCCCAATGTCAAGTTCAGGAAGCGTACAAACGAGCTCGGCGGTATGGCGATGAGAAAGATGCTTATAGCGCCAGACCTCCAGAGATTTATTTCCGTTTCACGAGATTTCGCAGAAAAACTTGGATTTCTCGACGATGAACTCCGAGGGCTCATCAAATCAGCGGAGAAATCTGGCGCTCTGGGAGCTAGCCAATCGATGCTCGGCCGCTCGATATTTGCTTTTGTCAACGAGAAAAAAATTGATCTGGCGTACGATTCGTTCTTGGATGTGCTTGAGCCAGCATCGGTCATGGTTGCCGATATTTACAACAAGGGCCTCAGTGCGTTGGTTTAAGGTTGAAAGTCGATTGATTTTTAGAAAATGTTATGATACACGATTTTGCTTATTGGTGGCGTGGGTGCGGGATCTGGTTTTTCTGTAGGCCTTCCAACTGGGACGATGGCTACAGTCCTAGATTCAGGAGGTGCTTTCATTATTCTCGCAACTGCCTTTTCGTCAAAGGCCCCTATCCAACTGGTGCCGTAATCAAGGGCATATGCTGAAAGGAGCATATTTTGGATAGTCGTCGCTATGTCTCGGAAATAATAGAGTTCAATATCTCTTCTTCTCTAATATCTAGATGTTCTCGAGATGTTCGTGCAGACAATAATCACCATGGTACCTTTAACCAGAAAGCTCTGATTCAATGCCGTAAGGGTCAGTTTTGTCTTCATTTTATCATCACTGATCACTATCAGCTCTTGAGCTGACAGTTCCCAGCGCTGGGCGCTTATCTTCTTGTTTTAAAAATTATCTTCAGATCTCCCTCGTCTCTCCCTTCGGGCTTAAGTTCACGTATACTCCTTCGCCACTTCATGCTCCTGAAGACATCCACCGAAACGCCGTTGGTATTT
>CAYFIY010000024.1:0-17528 GCA_964343275.1 Hadarchaeota archaeon (SeqCode) | reverse complement strand
AGTTATAGCCGCAGCTGCTTACATAGGAACCCAACCTGCAGCACCATCCACCACAGCTGCGCCTACAACGGTTACGGCCACTACCACGGCCACTGCCACGACCACTGCTGCACCCACTACCATCACAGCCACGGCAACTACTACTGCTACTCCGATTCCTGCAGAAGCGAAAATCAAGAGAATTGCTATGGTTTTATTTGGTTTTGGTGACGACTATGCGTGGTCGCAAACAGGCTATGAAGGCATGTTGGCTCTTGAGGCCGCAGGATATGAAATTGATATAAAATTAGGAGTTTTTGACCCTGTCGACGCAGAACCAGCTCTAAGATCTTTTGCAGAAGATGGTTATGATCTCATCTTTTCGCATAGCACCACGTTTTTACCCGGTGCGGTAAAAGTTGCACGAGACTTTCCAGACATATATTTTGTGAACAGCAGCGGATTGATTCCAGATGATTCACCATCCAACTTTGGTATTGCGGATATTCGAGCCGAAGAAATAGGATATGTGGCTGGAGTACTATCTGCTAATATGACCACAAACTTCTCAGTTGGATATGTTTACCCATTTCTAATTGAGGAATATGCCACATATTGGCAAGGTATACAGAATGGCGTGGACTATGTGTTCCCCAGTCAACCCTTAGTCACTTCAGAGGCTGGATCTGGAGACTGGCTCGATCTTGCAAAGGGTAAAGAAACTGCGCTAGGTTTGATTGAATCCAATCAAGTGGATGTGCTTAATGTTCTTGGTCCGCCAGTTCCGGGATACGTTGGAGCAGCTGAGCAGGATGGATCCGTCTATGTAATAGGTGGTGGGGTTGACATAAAGGAATTAGCGCCAGAACTAGTGCTTACAAGCGCTGTCTGGAAATGGGATATTGTTTGGCAACTGATAATAGATGATATCGAAGCGGGAACATTTGAATCAAAGAAGTACTGGGGTACTTTTGCGAATGGTACATTTGAAATAGTATATGGCGAGCAAGTGGTAAACGAGGATGTAGTTCCGTCGTCTATTGTGGAAGAAATCGAGGGACTCGTCAGAGATATTATAAACGGCAATTTCATAGTTCCAAAATAGTAGTCAAATTCCCTGATCAGTTGTGAAAGGATTTTAAATTTAAAGTAGATCTATCAAAGATATCAAATTTTCCTTGCAATCGCTTCCAACCCTAATTTCTTGATTTTTTTTGACGATTCTAAAGCTGAATGGATTATAGTTTTTCCCTACTACGTAGAACACTTTTATTAACGGCTCGGTAATTTTAAGAGGGTAGAAATTGAGCGAAAAAAGCTTGTTGGTAAAGGACGCTGATTTTGTTGTTACCATGGATTGCGAGAGAAGGGTTATAGAAAAAGGGAGCGTTTATATAGAAGGACCAAAAATCGTGGCGGTGGGAAAAAATGAAGAAGTCAAGTTCAATGCAGATAGAGTGATAGATGCAAAAGATAACATTGTCCTACCTGGTTTGATAAACACTCACCATCACCTTAGCCAAACCTTAACACGGGTCATCCCAGAAGGACAAAACGTGTCTTTATTTCCATGGTTATTCAATTTATATGATATTTGGCGCGAAGTAACTACAGAACACGTATATATCGGTGCTCTTGTGGGACTTGGCGAACTACTTCTATCCGGTTGCACCACTACCAGTGATCATTATGTTCAACACGTTCCTTCCGTCCAGTGCTCTATGGACAGGGAAATACAGGCTTCGCGTGAGCTTGGAATCAGGTTCCATCCTGTTCGCGGAATCATAGATAGGGGGAGATCAAAAGGAGGATTACCACCAGATGAGCTTGTAGAAGACATAGATGACGCTTTAAATGATTCGGAAAGAATCATCAGAAAATACCACGATATGAAAAAGTTCTCCATGTGCCGGGTGGCTATGGGCCCATGTTCACCTTTTTCAATAACCGAGGAAAATTTAAGGGAAACAATACAACTAGCTAGAAAACATAAGGTCCTATCTCACACCCACATAGCCGATAACCATCAAGAACTGGAATATTGTATGAAGTCATATGGGGTTCGTCCTTTAAAACTTATGAAAGACACCGGTTGGCTTGGAAATGATGTCTGGTTTGCCCACGCTGTTTTGTTGAACGAGGCGGAAATTAAGACGCTAGCTCAATCGGGAACTGGTATCGCGCATTGCCCCCGATCAAATATGCGTTTGGCATCGGACGTTAGAATTGATCCAGCACCGATACCAGAAATGCTGAAAAATGGTGTAAGGATTGGATTGGGTGTCGACGGAAGCGCTAGCAACGACTCGAGCAACATGCTGGATGAGTTGAGGACATGCTTGCTCGTTCATAGGCCAGTATATGGTGTTGGCTCCATCGCCGCTACCCAGGTCTTAGAGATGGCTACTTTGGGAGGGGCAATGATTTTACATAGACCCGACATAGGTAGCATTGAAACAGGTGAAGCTGCAGACCTTGTCTTAATAAATTCGAAGCAGTTGGGATATGCGGGATCAATACATGATCCAATTGCAGCTTTAATTTTTTGCGGCGGTTGTTCTAGGATAAATACAAGCATTGTTAATGGAGAAATTGTGGTTGAAAATGGTAAACTAGTGAATGTAAATGAACAAAAGCTTTATGAAAAAGCTAACGAACTGGCAATGGATCT
The DNA here is from genome assembly GCA_964343275.1 of Hadarchaeota archaeon (SeqCode). GTDB lineage: Archaea > Hadarchaeota > Hadarchaeia > Hadarchaeales > Hadarchaeaceae > Hadarchaeum. Next base: position 14,878 of record CAYFIY010000024.1, on the reverse strand, counting down.
AGTTGATAAGGCAGGTAAAAAAACGGGTAAAAAACACTTGAAACGAAAATGGATTCGCGCCTTCAAGTAAAAAAATTAATTGTTCACTTGAGACGAGGCCCAGGGTTTCTGATCAGCGGTAAGGTATCACAATGGGGCCCAAAACCAGACTTGATCGGTTCTGAAAAATCAATTTCAATTACATCAACGCCCTCTTTGCGCAAAGCCTTTGAAGCTTGCGGATTTCCACCAACCATGATTATCTTTCCAGGTTCAATAGCAACAGTATTGCATACAAAATTTCTTGCCTCTTCAGGCTGGACTTCTATCATTCTAATGCCCTTCTTCTTGAGGTACAATACGGTGTCGTAATCAACTGCGGCAGGATATATTAGCGCCAACCATTCATCAACTACGCTAAAAGCCACATCCAAATGCCACATCCAGTTTCCTTTAGGCCACTCCAATCTATCAACCCAACCTAAGCAATGTCCAATGTGTAACTCCTTGACCCCGGCCCACTCCAGAACAGGTCTAACCTCATTTATACCCTCAATACTCGTTCCTGGCCCCGTGGATGTTATCAGATGCTCGTTATCGAGCCAGATATGAGCGCCGCCGTCCCAAACGTTTACACAGGTGTGGAGGATGGGACAGCCCATCTCTGACAACTTTTTTGCAATCAACATTTCATAACCTCGTCTCCATTCGGCCAATCCCACTCGGGGTATTATCGCTCCGCCATGGACCATGAAGGCCTCTCTAGTCGCTACACAGTTCTTCAATCTTCCGTATGCACCCATTGCAACCTCAGGTACGTTGAGGTAAACAATCTTCACGCCCTCATCTTCCAAAACATCAACCATTTTGGCGTGTTGTTCTTTCATCTTTTCCAAATTGGGGGGCCCCACGGGTAGCAAATAGTGAATTGGATCTTTTGCAACCTCAGGGGTAACTTCATTTTCAGTTGGCTTACTTACCATGCAAACCTTTATTTTACCTATTTCTGTCTGAGTTCCGTATCCCCAGTTCATCCCCCACGCCCTTTCCAATTCGTCGCGGAAGTCTACTTCCCTAATTTTTTCTGGCCTAGGTGGCTTTCCAGGTTCATAAAAAGGATTGTCCATATTAACCATTTTGTCACCTAAATCCACTAACTTTGATAGTTCTTTGTCTGAGATAATTTTGCTCCATCTATCTATATAAGCTCAAGAGCCTCCACGGCAGTGTCTCCATTGACTGCGGCTACGACAGCAATTTTCTCAAACATGGCTCACCGTATTATCCATAATGTATTCGTCTCTGGGAAATGTCTCCGTTGGTTTTTCAGCTCCACTTGCAAAGGAAATACTTGGCGGTACGTCCTCGCATGTGTAGGAAATCACCGGTACTTCTTTGTATGTGATTACACTTTCTACTTCAAGCAATTTTTCTTCCTTGGTCTTGTCAATCTTCTTTATCTAGCGATGCTGAAAGTACTTCTGAGTATCTTTAAGTGCAGCATCTCTGGCAACTTTACATCGGAGGCATACTTTGCCACCTATGAACTATCCAAAGTCGCAGTGATCTTAGGAGTACATTTGCCTACAATTCGCATGTTATTTGCCAATCTATCCCAGCCATCTGCTCCTTTATACAAATGCCCCTGCAGGGACAAGGACTATTTGGTGGACACCTTTTTCAGATTTTATTTCGGCGAAGGAGGTGGAATAATTTTTCTGATGACATAGGAAGTTCTGTGTGCCATACTCCAGTAGCGTCGTGAATTGCATCAGCCATGGCTGCTGGCGTGCAAATCATTGTGGCTTCCCCTATTCCCTTTGCCCCGTATGGTCCCTCCCTATGGGGCGTTTCAGCGATTATAGAAATGGTGTCCTCTACTTTGGGAAGATCCCGCGCACGAGGTAGTTTGTAGTCTATGAAATTGCTGTTCATACACTTACCTTCATTCAGTATCATCTCTTCCCACATACCAAGACCCAGTCCCATGCCAACTCCACCGCCTTCTAGTTGCCCCTCAACAAGCAATGGGTTTATTGCCTGACCCACGTCGCATGCATTGATAAACTTCTTAAGTTTTATATCACCGGTCTCAATATCGACATCTACCTCCGCTCCATTTGCAATTTGCATCCAGAAAGAGCACGATTTATCATGTTTGTTCAACAACTGATTTGTCGCCGGATCCATTTTCCCCATCTTGGAGAAAAATGTAGCCGATTCTATGAGCTCTCCACCTACCTCCGCGTATTTTCCGATGTGTCCCATGCCCAGAGTTGGTGAGAAGAGATCTGCGGTTCCAATACTCTTAGTCGGGTCTTTTTTGAAGAAGATTTTTCCACCTTTGACTTCCAAGTCCTCGGCGCGAATGTCCATTTTCCTAGATGCTAACTCTCGCATCTGGTTCTTCAGCCCTTCGCAAGCCGTCAGAATAGCGTTTCCTGTGTGATACGTTATTCTGCTGGACACTGTTCCGAAATCGAAAGGGGTAACTGCCGTGTCAGAAACTACCATTTTAATTCTATCGAGAGAGACACCGAAGTTCTCGGCGGTCATCTGGGCCAAAATGGTGTTAGAACCCTGACCTATTTCAACGGCGCTTATCCTAACCTCGATGGTTCCGTCTATGTGCAATTTCACCGTGGCACAGGATGCACTGGGTGCAATACTATATTTATTCCCTACTGCAATTCCTTTTCCGCTTCTACAGACTCCCTCGCCCCTCTCAATTTTTTTGCTCCAGTCTAGTTCTTTTAATGTACGATCTAAACATTCAGTTGTTCCCAGGCTGTGCATAATTTCACCGAAGCCGCTTTCGTCGCCTTCGTCCAGCAGGTTCTTCCTTCTAAACTCGGCACGATCCATTCCAATTTTATCGGCCGCTTGACTCATGACGATTTCTATGCCCCAGTTGAGCTCTGGGTTACCAAATCCACGGAAAGCACCTGACACGGGCTCGTTGGCATAAACTAAGTACGAATCTTCTTTCAGGTTTGGTATTTTATAGGTTCCAGCAGGTTGGAATGGACCTCTCGTCGAATAAACGAAAGCATCACCTGAATATGCCCCACTGGAATAAAGTATTTTACAATCCATGGCCGTAAGGGAACCGTCCGTCTTTACTCCAAGTTTAATGTAGGAGACGGTTCCCCCCCTAGAGGTGGTACTTGTGTTCACCTCTTCCCGAGTAAAAACGCACTTAACAGGTTTGCCCGTCTTCTTGGCTAGGGCGATACATGGTCCTTCCGCTTTCATCTGGGTCTTGTTACCAAAACCGCCACCTAGGTAGGGGACTATGAGTCTTATCTTAGTTGGTGGTATCTCAAGCAGTCCCGAAATTTGGTTGGACATGAGGAACGGTTGCTGAGCCGAAGCCCAAACGGTAACGCTGCCGTCACTTTCCATTCTGGCTACTGCAGAATGTGGTTCCATTGGAACATGCTGCTGTCTGGGCGTTGTGAATTTACCTTCTATTACGAAGTCAGCTTTCTTGAAACCTTCCTCAGTATTACCCTTACGAATTAAGAAATAATTCGCAACGTTTGGTCTTTTTACGTCCATCTTTGCAGGTGGGAAGAAATGGAGTTCATACTGGGAATAATCCTCATGGACCACCGCGGGTGGGTCTGGCTTAAATGCCTCCTCGAGGTCAAACGCTCCGGGGAGTGTTTCGTACTTCACATCTATTAGCTGAAGTGCCTCCTCTGCGGTATCTTCGTCCACGGCTGCAATGGCTGCGATAGGTTCTCCTACATACCGAACTTTATCTCTGGCTAACATGGGCTGGTCATTAAGACCGTATCCGTACTTTTTATCGGGTATGTCTTTAGCGGTGATTACCCCTTCGACACCTGGATAGGACTCGGCCTTACTAGTATCTATACTAATAATTTTGGCGTGGGCGTGTGGGCTCCTCAGTACTTTCGCCCACAACATCCCTGACAAACTGACGTTTATGGGGTACAGGGCCCTTCCAGTGGCCTTTTCAAGTGCGTCTAGTCTAGTAACTGGTTTTCCCACTACAGATAAATCTTGCTTGGTCATGGCTTACCATTCATCCTCTTCGCCGCTAAAAGAATTGCCTTCACCTGCTTGACGTAACCGGTACATCTGCACAGGTTCCCATCTATGGCCTTCCTGACTTCATCTTCGGTCGGACTGGGGTTTTTATCCAAGAATGATTTGGCGGTGAGGATCATTCCAGGGATGCAGTATCCACACTGAATTGCCCCCTGTTCTATGAAGGTTTTCTGTAGCGGGTGCAGCTCTCCTTCCTTGGCCAGCCCTTCTATGGTCAAAATCTTCTTTCCCTCGGCTTGGGGCGCCAAAACCAGACACGATGTCATTGGTTTCCCGTCTATTATGACCGTACAGGCACCGCATTCCCCCGTGCCACAGCCGTACTTGGTTCCGGTAAGACCTATCTGATTTCTAATGACCTGCAATAGGGTCCAATGGGGTTTCACTTCAATAGTGTAGTCCTTCTCGTTCACGTTTAAGGTGATACTCAGCTTCTTCTGTTCTATCTTCTGCACTTTCTCAACCTCCTAATTTTTTAATCACGCTCATCAGAGCGCGCTTAACAAATACTTCGCTTATTCCCTTTCTGTATTCGGCAGATGCCCTGATATCGGAGATGGGCTTGGTCTCATCCGAGGCCTTTTTTGCTACTCTCTCAGCCATCTGAGATATATCATTGGGCTTCTTTCCGTGGAGCATAGCCTCAGCCCCTTTGGCCCTCATTGGAGTAGGAGCTACTGCACCTAGCACTATCTTCGCCGTAGTACATGATCCATCCGTTCCCAATGTGACACGAACTGCTGCGTTGACTTGAGCTATGTCTTCACTAGTTCTGCCTTTCTTGAGGAAGGCTACCTGAGTCTTAGCCGGAGCCTTTGGCACGAAAATCTCAATGAGAATCTCACCCTTACCCAAAACAGTTGTCTTCGGCCCGGTGAAAAAATCTGCCATTGGGACAGTTCTTTCTCCAGATGGGCCCTTTATCCTCGCCTCGGCGTCCAAGGCGATTAAAGATGGTGCCATATCAGCCGAGGGCGCTGCATTGCACACATTTCCGCCTATCGTGGAGAAGTTCTTGGTCAGGGGAGTTCCTATCTCAGATGCCGATTTCGACACCACATTGTATGGCTCATTACTCAACTTTGAGGAGCTCTCAACATCGGATAGCGTGGTCAAGGCGCCGATCGTGATGCCCTTCTCGTCGTCCTTAATATATGAAAGGGGAAGGCGAGAAATGTCCACTATGTATTTCACATGTTGGGGTTTGGCTACAAGAAGGTCGGTACCGCCCGCCAATACCACTGCGAGTTCTCCATATTTTATGAGCTGTGCCGTCGCTTCATCGACAGTGACGGCTCTTATATATTCTTTCGGACGAAATAAACTCATATTTATCGTAGCTAAGTTTTTTCAAGAATATAAAAACTTTTCTATTTCTACCCAGTAATTGACGTTGTGGCACTTTAAGATAGTTTTAAAAATTAGTGAACACGTAGGCAATTAAAAATTAAATCATAAAGATTTTTTAATGTTTAAGGATAGAATATTTCTGCCAGGGTTGGAAAAGCCGTTATATTTACCTCGATCTCATCTGTGGTTAGCACGCAATCAAAGTAGGGAATAACAAGTTCACTAAGAGAGCAGGGCAGCTTTGATGATATTAGAAGTTGAAACCATACTGATGCTGTAATATTTTGGGGCAGAAGACGATATGTCATCAAAAAAGATAAGAATGTGCAAAAGATGGAAAATCTTCTGTTTGGAAGATATACTGTAGTTCAGATGTTTAGTTTACCTCTTTTAAGGTACTTGCCTAGGCACATTTGGTATTGATTCACCGCCACTAGTCAGATTAACAATTTTTGCTCCAAGCTTGGCGGAAAGCCAAGAAAGTAACTCTTTGCATATATCTAGTTTAATAAGTTTGCGCTTGGTGTCTTTCATGCCCGAATGCTTTCCAACTTCAGTCCCAAGATCCATTCCCGCAAGAAAAATTTTTTTTGCTCCAAGCTCGTAGGCCATAAAGGCAGCACGGTCGCCATCGGTGAACCCTCCAAAATTGAAAAGTTTTCCGAAGGGCTTAACCTGTGTAGTACCGATAATACGTGCATCGACTATCGGCACGAATTTTCTTATCTGTGTATCATTGTCTCCGTGGCCATGGACAACAAGCCACGATCCCCCATTCCAAGCCTCATACTGTCTTTCCACTGCGCCATCCAAATCTGTGACGATTATATCAGGACTATAATAGTTCAGCACTGCTGAAGTGGCGCCGTCTACTGCAATGACGACTTTATCTAGATATCTAGATTTATTTAGCCCGGCTAAGTCTTTGTCAAGGGATGGCCCGGCACCAAAGATGATACATTCTTTTCCGTTAATTATATTTTTTAAATCTTCAATATCTAGTTCTGGCAAAATCTTTTCAAGCAATTCAGCGGCATGCATGTCCGCATGTTCGTCGAGTATCAATCTTTTCACGATTTCTTTGTACTTCGGCTCCCAAAGTTCCCATCGCATGAACTCATCACACAATTTCCAATTCGCCTTTGCCCACCTGTTGTTGCATGCCTTCTAGTGGCTCGCTTCATAAGGAGAAGTTAATATAATATAAACTCTCCCGAATTTTCCGAAAAGAGCAAATTCATCTGCAGAAGTCCTGTCTGAGAGGGACGAATGACTGAACCGCGTCGCAGTCGCTAAAGTCGATACGGAGCTTATAGAGGCGTAATACGGTGGATTTTCTTGAATAGAGAATGCCGGGCGAGATAGATACACCTTCTACTGTATCTCCCTTCCTCGCAAATTGCCCGCAAATTCATGTGGATCGGTGGATTTGAAATCACGAGAATGAATTTGAGCGTTCACCTATCTACTCTGGTAATTTACTCCATTTTGTTGCTTCTTGTCCCTTATTTCTCTAATTTTGCCCTCACGTTTGAGACTACTTCCACCATGTTCTTTAGCTTGTCTAGTGTCTCCTCCCGAGTCCTTGTTTTCAGGCCACAATCTGGGTCTATCCAGAGCTGGTCTGGTTTTAGGACTTCTAGTGCTTGGCGAGCTCTCCTCTCTATGTCAGCTATATCATCTACTTTATGGGAGTGTACATCCACAACACCGAACGATAGGTCTTTGGTGAAACGGTATTTATGGAACAGTTCCACCAGATCAAGTTCTGAGTTCGTCATCTCCAGATCAAAATTGGCAACGGGCAAATCCAGCATTTCAGGATAGATGAACTCAAAGGCGCCGTAGCAGATGTGGTTGATGAAGTAAGCATCTACCCCCTTTGTGACAATTTTCATTGCCTCAATTGCAAATTCTTTTAGTTCCTCGGGTCGGGCCGAGATCGCTGGTTCATCCACCTGAATGATCTTAGCACCTGCTTTGGAAAGAGCTTTCACCTCCTGGCGCACTGCTTCGGCCAATTTCAGGCAAGCCTCGCGACGTCTCGGATAATACTCATTAAAGGACCAGTCCATCATGGTATATGGTCCGGTTACCACTGCCTTGACTGGCCTGCTCGTCAGCCCTTGGCTGAATTTCCACCAATCCACCGTGATCGGACCTCTCCACCTGACCTCGTCGATGATGATAGGTTTTCGGTAGTAGCGGTTGCCATAACTTCTCACCAGTCCACTAATCTCGAATCCGTCCAAGTTGTTAGCGAAGTAGGTAGTCATGTCTCCTCTGTACATCTCGCCGTCAACTAGTACATCCAGACCTAATTCCTCCTGTTGGGAAACCCAGTCTCGCGTGGCCCTCTGTTCAAGTGCATGGAGCTCTTCGTTCCCCATTTGTTTATCGAGGAATTTCCTCCTGGCTTCCAACAAGTAAGGTGGCTTGGGAAAGCTTCCCACTGTAGTAGTCGGGAGGACGGGGAGGTCAAAACTTAAATGTTTCGGTATCTCTCGCATTATATCAACTCCCTCGCTTCCTGTGCTATCGCCACTATGTTTTGGAGTTTGGTGTAGGCTATCTCACGGGGGAGATATTCACCCAACCCGCAAGAAGGACTCAAGTAGACGTGCTCACCTTTGAGTGCGGGCAACATACGTTTCAACCTTTTAATGACTTTCTCTTTTTCATCGATTTTAGTATTTCTGCCGTCGACCAGCCCTAAGCATATATCCAAACTACACCCAGAACGAATAATTTCCTCCTCTAATTTGGGGCTATATGTGAAGTCAAATCCTAGTGCGTCTACAGATAACTCGAGAAATTGCTCGTAGAGAGGCACTGCATCCCCAAAGTAGGTATAAAGAGCCAGCTTAGCGCGACCTTTTTCGGCATCTAATTCTTCAATAGCTTCTTTCAAGATTGGGAAATCACCAGTATTTTTTAAAATGGCAGGTTCATCAATCTGGACGAGTTCGGCTCCGGCTCTAACCAACTCCGCTATTTCTTTAGCGATTACCTCGGTGAACTCTTCAACAATCATCTTGAGATCGATATCGCGACGGTTTATGGAGAGCTTGGCCAAGGTGTATGGTCCGGTCACTACTGCCTTCACGGGCTTGGGCGAAACACTCTTTGCAAAAATGAATTCTCGTTTTAAAATAGATTCTCTTCTACTAATCCTATCCTTAATTATCGGCTGTCGGAAGTAAAAATTAGAGTCAAAAAACCGCAACAGACCGTTTATTTCGCAACCATTAAGTCTTCGCGATAAGTGAGAGATGGGGTCTTGCCAGCGCACAAGACCGTCGGTGATAAAGTCGAGACCAGCGTCAACTTGTTCTTTTATAACTTCTTTTGTGACTTCATCCTCAATGCGTCCGAACTCAGCGTCCGATATCACACCGCTCTCAAGACTGGCGCATGCCTGACGATGTTGCTGACTTTCCGTATGGGTGCATATGCGAGGGTAGCTGCCTGTGCTCGAGGTTAAAATATCCACTTCAATCAAAACTGTATTTTGTGTAAAAGTTATATAATTACTCGGGTAAATTTATTAAAGGTATTTGGTGAAAATTATCGACTATTACAGCCCACAGCAGAATTTGAAAGAAATCAAACTAGTTTATTTTATCACCTAGTAGGCAAGTCTAGGTTAACTATTCGACTGATTTTTCGCCTCACAAAAGTTAAAGGTATTAACCAAAAAGTTAGTATGGTGCAAAAATGGGGCAAGGTGCAGGATACGGGAAGACAATCCTGTTTAACGAACATTTCGTCGTTTACAACGTGCCCTCTATAGTCTCTGCGATAGACAAAACCACTATCGCTCATGTTCAAAAGATGGAAGGCTCTGGATGGGTTTTAGATGATTCTCGTCTCGCCACTCCGGCATACAAAGAGGAGAAGCTTGAACAACAAAAGGATTCTATCTCGCGAGTATTGAAGGCGGCAGGGGTTGATATCGCGAATCAAGAGATAAAGATATCATTAGGGGGAGACCTAGTGGCTGTCAGTGGAATAGGGGCGAGCGCTGCCTCATGTGTTGCTATATCCCGGGCTCTTTCCGATGAACTTGGCTTAGATTTCTCAGACGAAAAGATCAACGAAATAGCTTACGCGGGGGAAAGGGCATACCATGGAAATCCATCCGGGGTGGACAACACCGCGGCCACTTATGGTGGCCTTCTCTGGTTCGTTCGCGGGAAGCCGATCGAGAGGGTTCCAATCACACATCCGGTGGAGATAGTAATTGGAAATACCGGCCTAGTCACAAATACCAAAGCGGCTGTAGCTGGTGTGCGAGAACGTAAACAAGAACACCCAGAGAAGTACGAAAAAATGTTTAAGGAGGCCGAGGAACTCGCCTACAATGCTAAGAAGGCTCTCACGGACTACGACCTTAATGTAGTTGGGAATCTTATGGACCGGAACCACGGACTACTGAAGGCGATCGAGGTATCTTGCGAGGAACTAGACTCCATGGTAGATCTTTCTCGCGAAAATGGAGCCCTTGGAGCCAAAATGACTGGAGGGGGCCTCGGGGGCAACATGGTGGCCCTCACCCCTGGGAAAGACCTGCAGGATAAAGTGGCGCGTGCCATAAAGGAAGAAGGCTTCGAAGCCCTAAAAACGAGGATAGGGTGAACCGATGAACTTAAGGGAGTTCGTGAAACTTCTGGAAGAAAAAGGGCTCCTCTTGCGTGTCAAACGCCCTGTCGACATAAAGTACGAAATCCCGACACTGATCAGGATGATAAACGATAAGCCAATCATCTTTGAAAACGTCAAGAACTTCCCCAATCCTGTCGTAGCCAATATCTGCTCTACGCGAGATCTGGTATCCCTTGGGCTAGGGATAAACCCCAACGAAATAATAGCAAAGTTAGCGAGTGCAATCGAAAACCCTAGGGAACCTAAACTCGGAAAAACTGATGGTTTTCAAGAGATCCCGGCAGAACTTTTCAAGCTCCCAATTTTAATACACTATCCGTTTGACGGAGGACCTTACATTTCTTCCGCTGTGGTTGTAGCTAGGGATCCAGAACTGGGGCTCAACGTCTCTTTCCACAGGGCAATGGTCATTGGAAAAGATAAAGTAGTGATGAGGATTTTGCCTCGTGACTTCAATGCTTTTCTCAAGCGTGGTAATAGAGAGTTCGCCATTTGCATCAGTAACTCAATACAGGTATTGTTGGCCTCAGCTGTGTCGGTTGGGCTCGGAACCAGCGAGCTCAGCATCGCCAACGCACTTTCTAAAACTGACTTGATAGAACTTGCCGGTCATAAAGTTCCAGATGCCGAGATAGTCTTGATTGCTGAGATGACTGGAGAGGAGCATGAAGAGGGACCATTTCTCGACCTGACTGAAACTCCAGACGTAGTCCGAAAACAGCTTGTGGCAAAAATCAAAAGGATATTTGTCAAGGAGAATGCGATTTACCACGCTTTGTTACCCGGGGGATTGGAACATAAGACCTTGATGGGCACGCCACGCGAACCAACAATATTCCGTGAGGTAAGCAAGGTCTGCGAATGCACGGACGTTTCGATAACTCCCGGTGGGGCGTCTTGGTTGCATGCCATAGTAAGCATAAATAAAAATGGCTCCGATGACGGAAAGAAGGCTATAGACGCAGCCTTCAAGGGACACAAGTCTCTCAAGCACGTCTGGATAGTGGACGATGATATCGACATTCATAATCCACATGAAGTCGAGTGGGCGATGGCCACGCGGTTTCAAGGAGACAAGAACATGGTAATTAAGAGGGAGTCCGGCTCATCTTTGGACCCCTCCTCCGAACTGGAGACCCGGATGACTACAAAAATCGGGTTTGATATGACCATTCCATCAGACCGCGACATGAAGCACTTCAAAAAACCAGAACCGTCGATGAAGTTAAAAATTAAAGATTATCTAATCATCTAGGAAAATTTTTAAGTTGGATCATTATTTCTTTATTCATGGTGATGGTATGTACCTGACCAAAGAGCAGGAAAGCATGCTCTCGGGTGAGGGCGGAGAAGTAATCGGGCGAATGTTACGTCTGCTCGTTCGGCTAGGAGAAATCTACGGCGCTGAACGTATGATTCCCATCGGGTCGGTCCAAGTCGCTGGAGTCTCCTATAAGTCTATTGGCGACCCAGGGCTGGAGTTCCTTAAGGATATCGCCGAGAAACAGGCAAGGGTCCGGGTGCCCACAACCCTGAACCCGGCTGGAATGGATCTTGAGGACTGGAAGAAGCTGGGCGTTCCGAGGGATTTCGCAGAGAAGCAGCTACAGATAATGGATTCATTCAAGAAGATGGGGATAATGATGACCGCAACCTGTACCCCATATCTGGCGGGCAACCTACCCCGTTTCAGAGAACATATAGCGTGGTCTGAGTCTTCGGCCGTGTCTTTTGCCAACTCCGTGATAGGAGCCCGAACAAACCGAGAGGGTGGGCCTTCAGCGCTTGCGGCGGCCTTCTGCGGGGTCACGCCCAATTATGGGCTACATTTGAATGAAAATAGAAAGCCGCACTTTCTAATCACAGTTAAATCAGACTTGAAAACCAGCACCGATTTCGCTGCTTTGGGATACCATGTGGGGAAGCTGGCAAAAAACAAAGTTCCTTATTTCCGAGGAATAAGAGATGCTAACGTCGATAAGCTGAAGGCTCTTGGAGCGGCGATGGCGGCCTCCGGGGCTGTTGCCATGTATCATGTCGAGGGATCTACACCGGAAGCTGACCTAATGGACGTCAAGAATCTCGAAACAATCGAGGTTGGGAATCGAGAGTTGAGTGGTGCTATTGAGAAGTTGAACTCCGGGAGTGATCTTGATATAATCATCTTGGGTTGCCCGCACGCCTCATTGAAGGAGATATCCGACTTGGCCTGTAAGCTGGAAGGGAAGAGCCTTAAAAAGCCACTTTGGATCTGCACCTCAAGGGTAACCAAGGAAGCTGCCAATCGGATGGGCTTTACGGAGATCATAGATAAATCAGGGGGTAAGGTAGTTGCCGATACCTGCATGGTCGTTTCTCCCATCGACCGAATGGGATACAAAGTGACCGGAGTAGACTCTGGTAAAGCTGCCAATTATCTCCCTGGATTCTGCAAGCAACAGGTCGTGTTCAAGAGTTTGGACGACTTGCTGGAGTGCGGGTCTCATGAAGGGTAGGACGATTAGCCCAGGAAAAGCCCGAGGAGAGGCGATAGTTTCGAGGTCTCCCATTGGCTTCTACGGCGGGATAGACCCGAAGACAGGAATCGTGATCGAGAAGGGTCACGAGCTAGAGGGACGAAACGTCAGTGGCAAGGTACTGGTTTTCCCACAGGGCAAGGGCTCAACCGTGGGCTCCTACGTGATATATGGCTTGAAGAAGAACGGTGTGGCACCGATTGCGATTGTCAATAAAGAAACGGAAACTATAGTAGCGACAGGGGTCATCCTAGCGGGCATACCTTGTGTGGATGGAATCGATAGCGATAAAATTAAATCCGGGGATAAGATTTTTGTCGACGCTGACGATGCATATGTTCAAACAGAATAAATCTTTCTCCATTGAAAAAATTATCTAATCACTGATGTCTCATCACTGAATAAAGACGGTCACAATAAACGTTTGGCCTCACGCAAGGAAAATCATTATATAAATGGTGACTTTCAAATTCCACGAATTAAATTAACTTGATCTACAATTTTTTAGCAAATTCCTTGCCGAACTCGAAGCATTTTTTGATTTCTTCAGCGTTGGGAACCCAATTTACTCCCAATGCCGGCATAGCTATTCCCATCCCAGCCTGTTTGAGAACTTCCTCGATCGATTTTGTGGCTCCCCCACCCCACCCATAGGATCCAAATGCAGCTGCGATTTTTCCTTTAGGTTTCAGGCCATTCAAATCTCTAAGAAATGATGCAAGTGTGGGAAGCATGCCGCTATTGAATGTAGACGAGCCAATCAACAATCCTTTGGCGTCAAGGAGTTCCTTTATAATATCGCTGTGATCCGAAAAAGGCAGCCTGAACAACATCGCCTCATTATTTTCACTTCTGATGCCTTCGAGCAATGCTTTGGCCATTTTCTCGGTACTGTTCCACATAGTATCGTAGACAACCAGAACCTTCCTCTTGACTTCATTCTTCGCCCAGCGCAAGTACGCCTCGACTATCTTCATGGGGTCATTCCTCCAGATGATCCCGTGGCTTGGGGCTATCATTTTTATCTTGAGCTTTAGCTTCTGGATCTCCTCAATCTTTTTAACCATCAGGACGCTAAAGGGCCAGAATATATTTGCATAATATTTGGCCGCCTCCCCCATCAGGATGTTCCGCTCCACCTCATCGTCGAATCGTTTCGAAGTTGCGAGATGCTGTCCGAAGGCATCGTTTGGTAGCAGCAGGGCGTCTTTCTCTATATAGGTAAACATGGTGTCAGGCCAATGCAGCATTGGTGCCTCTAGGAAGGTCAGGGTTCTACTTCCAAGGATTAACTCGTCGCCAGTTTTTACAACTTGGAAATCCCAGTTGCCGAAATAGTGCTTCTGCAACCCAGCCTTACACCTGTTTGTGCCCACCAGCTTAGCATCTGGGGCGCATTTCAAAATATCCACTATCGAACCCGAGTGGTCCGGCTCCACGTGATTGGCAATGACATAGTCAATTTTACACGGGTCAACTACTTCGCTAATTCTGTCCATCATCTCTCCAGCGAAAGGTCCGTAGACGCCATCCACAAGGGTAATTTTATCATCAACGATCAAGTACGAGTTGTAGGTAGTCCCCCTAGGTGTGGAATAAGTCAAGCCATGGAAGTGTCTGGCGTTCCAGTCCAAGGCTCCAACCCAATATAAATTATCTAGAACCTTTATTGGCAGCATCGAATCAACCAAAGGTATCACCTTAATCAATTTATACATTTAAAAATCTTTCCAATTTTTTGGTGCAGGTATCAACAGTACTTCACAAAAGTTAAAGTGCGTAAAAAATTACCTTTAGTTGGTATAAAAGATGAGACCCGTTCCGAAGGGGAAATTCCATATAAAAGTAAGATAAAAATTTCAGCAAGGGTCTAAATACATAAACGTGACTCTTTCACTAGCTCGAAAATCACCCACTTTGACAGCGAGTCTCCGGCGACTAACGAAAAAATCAAGCCGAACGAGGCCATATTTGTCAGTGGTAAGGTCGGTGGAGTTTTCATAGGTCTAAATCCCGAGATACTGTTACGTCTTGAGCGTGCTCTAGAGCTGCTTGAAAAATAAAAAGCTTAATACCAATCCATAAAAACTTCTTCTCGGGCCCGTGGTCCAGTGGTTAAGGGGGATGGTTCTCTACCTTCCCTAACAAACACCACCCTCACAGGGTGGCTGAGACCGGTGGTTACCGGGGTTCGAATCCCCGCGGGCCCACATCTCCAGAGACGAATTTTGTTGGACCCAAGTCAATCCTTCCTTAATTTCTGCTTTAATTTCTTCTGTAACTTCTGC
>CAYFIY010000023.1:0-18097 GCA_964343275.1 Hadarchaeota archaeon (SeqCode) | reverse complement strand
CAATACCATTCTCTCCACCTCTCGCCCATGCGAACTTTTTTGTAGGGAACTATCGACTGAAAAAGAACGGTTTTGCATATAGCGCCCACCAAGGAATGAGATGATTCCACCCATTACCCCCCCGAGTAATACGGCTACAGCTATCCAAACATCCACCATGTGACCTACCTTCAAACATAATTTAGGTTTTATTTAGTGGAATTAAATATTTAAATATTTCTCTTGGTACAATTTTCTATAAGTATGGGGATCTATTCGCATTCGAGAGAATAGGGGGTTGTTTATTGGCAAATATAGAGATATCTGTGAACAAGGTATACACTGCACAAGTATAAAGATGGCCACAGAATATTTTGCAGGAGCCACGTACGAACGCGCGATTTTTGGCAAATATTCTGCTGATAGGACAGTAGCCTTTGAATGTGCGCTGTCACTTACGGATGGAAATGAAACACTGGGAGCTATCAAAGTAAGTGGTGGGTAATCGATCAAGATGTAACTCTAGCTAAATCAGCAGTTGGTGCCCTTAAACTAAAATGGATTAATGAACAGTGAAACCTTTTAGCGGCTCTCAAAATTCGCATTTGATCTGGGTGAATTTCTCAATTTAAAGATTCTAATTAAAACTTAAAAGACACAAACTACTTTTTGGATTTACCTTTTTTTGATTTTTTTCTTTGAATAAATCGTGAAGGAGTGTCCGGGCAGAAAATCAAAATCTTTGTCCAGCCTGTATCCGGCCTTACCCATTCGTTGCACAATGACCTCCTTTGGGATATAATTTCCAGAAAGTTTGAGTAAATGAGATAACCCGCCACGTCTTTGTTCTATGATGGCAATCCTGCCCTTTTCTTTCAAAAAATACTTTAAATTTGTGAAATATTCAGCCCGATCTGGCAAATGGCGGGTAACCTCCCGAATGAAGATTAGATCCATGCTTTTTTCAGGAAGGTTAAATCTATCTTCAGCCGCAAAAATAGTCTCCACATTATAAAAACCTTTGATCTTGGCACTGCTCCTGACGAAATCCAAAAAATCCTGGTTTATATCAACCGCATACACCTTTCCTCTATCTCCCACGGCCTCGGCGAACCGCATAGAGAAATAGCCCCCACCTGTCCCAAGGTCTGCGACGTAATGTCCTGGCTGCAACGCCAAACTTTTCACTATCTTATCTGGTTGGCTCTTCTGGTCGGAGGCTTTCTTGTTAAACCTCTCGGCGGTAAAATTATTCATTTATATAGCCTTTTGGAAGTTGGTAAATACTACTATATATTACTTACCAGAGACGTGTGAAAACCAAAAAAATCAAATTTTAATTATAGATCTTACTAAGTTTACTCGATACGGATGGCAAAAATATACGTTCCAGACACTAGCGCACTGATAGACACCCATCTCACTAGATTGCTAAACAGTGGTGAGATCCAAGATTGCGAAATAGTAGTGCCTAACATGGCAGTCGCGGAACTAGAGCATCAAGCCAACTTAGGCAAGGACTCTGGATTCAGCGGGCTCGTTGAGTTGAGGAGACTCAAGGAACTCTCGAATCGAGGCAAGGTTAAGGTTAACCTGGTAGGGAGAAGGCCAACCTCTGAAGAGATCGCGGCTGCGGAGTCCGGAGCTATAGACGCTGCGGTTCGAGAGGTTTCCCGCGAGCATCAAGCTGTGCTCGTTACCAGCGATGTAGTAATGGCTGAAGTTGGTGAAGTGGAGGGGCTTGATGTTTGGTTCCTGAAGCCAGTATTCCCCGGGAGAACCCCCAAACTACTCGAATATTTCAAGCCTGGAATGATGTCAGTGCACCTGAAGGATAAGGTTCGACCTATGGCGAAAATCGGGCACCCAGAAAAATACAATCTTGAAGTGCTTGATGAAAAGCCGCTCACCGAGGAACGACTCATGGAACTGGCGCACGAAATCCTAGAACTAGCTAGACAAGACCCCGACGGTCTGGTGGAGATCGAACGCGCTGGGGCAACGGTAGTCCAATTTCATGAATACCGCATAGCCATAGCCCGACCTCCATTTAGTGACGGATTCGAGATAACCGCAGTCCGCCCAATAGTAAAGGTCAATTTGGATGATTATCGATTATCCACGAAGCTGAAGGAGCGATTAAGGAAGAGAGCCGAAGGGGTACTTATCGCTGGACCCCCGGGTGCTGGTAAAACCACATTCGCCCAGGCAATAGCGGAGTTCTACCGCGCACAGGCAAAAATAGTCAAGACTATGGAATCTCCTCGCGATCTTCAAGTTAGTGATGAAATTACCCAATACTCAGCACTGGAGGGCGATATGGCAAAAACAGCCGATATCCTGCTCCTAGTTCGGCCTGACTACACCATATACGATGAGCTGCGGAAGACAAGCGATTTTCAGATATTCTCCGACATGCGCTTGGCTGGAGTAGGTATGGTAGGAGTGGTGCATTCAACCAGAGCAATCGACGCCGTGCAGAGGTTGATAGGACGAGTGGAGTTGGGGATGATTCCCATGATTGCGGATACCATAATTTTCATAAAGGGCGGCCAAATCAAAGGGGTCTATTCACTGAATACCAAGGTCAAAGTTCCCCACGGCATGACAGAAGCCGATTTAGCGCGCCCCATGGTGGAGATAACCGACTTCGAGACCGGGGATCCGGCATACGAGATATACTCCTTTGGGGAGGAAGTAGTAGTCATGCCTGTGGTTAAGAAAGAAGTAACCGGTAATGAAAAAAGGAAAGCAGAACTGATCAGGAGGGAAATCAAGCGGCTGACGAGGGGAGACGTGGAAGTGAGAATGATATCGGAGAACAGCGCAGTTGTGGTGGTGGACGACGATATCATTCCCAGAGTCATCGGGAGGGGCGGACGTACCGTGGATCGCTTAGAACACATGTTGGGAATTAGGATAGATGTAAGAGGAAGGGAAATGGAGGAGGTCATGGATCAGCTTCGATAATCGCAGTCTATCCTATTACATCCCTCACATGAGAATAAATTTTTGGCTTGCTCGATGTTATGACCGAGACCCATCACAAATGAAATTGTTTTCGTGGGCTTCATTATTAAGCTAGGGGTGAGCTGAACCCCAATCTGTTCAGACTCCAAATTCTTGAAGATGAATTCTTGATTTTCAATTCCCCAGTTCATACTACCGCTTCCAGGTGGTACGGCACGAGTAGTCTTCAGACTTTCCCTCTCAGCTATTTTTGCGATTTGTCCTGCTATCTCCCTCTGTGCTTGAATCAAGACCACATTTTTAAGAGAGTCAATTATCAAACTTTCCATTAAACTTCCAACTTTAAGATCTCCGTTTGTCCGCCCTCTGAGTGTAACGATTCCAACCGCTAAAAAATTTGATTTCAACAAAGGTTCAGGTGGAGTGTATTTTTCGATGTCGGTTTTTTCCCGGGGTATAATTTTAAAGATAGCCTGAGGGGTTATTACTTTTTTGATATCATTCCGCATCTCATCCACCAAGTTTTCCAGCTTTACCTGTGATTCTTGATTCTTGATCCACCTGGTGAATGGAGGGCTTTTTAGTACGTTCTCTTTTCCCAAATCGACTTCTATGTCCCGAAAGATTTGCGTCTGTTCGTCCATCAGAACCATCAAAACTAGACCGAAGCTTGATTTAATCTTTCTTGCCCGTATGATTAAGGATAATGGATGTGACCTCTAACTTCGTTGATAGATCTTGATTCTTAATAAAACAACAAAATAAGATGTAGGTTTCCACCATTATGTTATTTGGCTATCTTCTGCGCCGCAACTGACAAGATTAACCCCAAGATTTCGAGGTCCAAAACCCAATCTAGAGTCACTGCCCCCTCTTGAACTAACCATGGAATGATATTTATCAACAGCCCGATCAGACCTCCTCCAGCGCCTAAGAATATCAATATTTTCCCGGGAGTTACCCTTCCTCTCCAGATGAGGATGCCGCCGCAGATCACTGATAGCCCACCGAGCGCAGCTATTATGATCAAAACGATAAATGTGTAAATTATTAACTGATGCTCACCAGCTACTAATGTGATGATGCCCTGTAGGGTCTCCATTGTAGATACACCGTTGGTCCCTGATATTAACAGCATGATTCCGCCCACGATTGCCACGAGTGTCGCGATCTGGCGGCGAAATGACCTCGTGCGCGGAAATTTGTTTTTTTCCATGGGATAATCAGATTTTTCGCTCATTGTTACCTTACTTCCAATTAAGTATCTATTTAATTTTACGCAGAGGAGAATTAATTTCTAACCTATTTGAAATTAAATTGTCCTTAAACCTTGATTGAATCTTGAGAGAAAACACTATTTCTAACTTTGTTTTAGGCTGGGTTTATGATATGGGCAAGGGCGGCCAAGTCTACAAAACCTGCACTTATCTGGTTTTGGCGGTTTGGGCAGCGGCCCCACCATATGGCCGTATTTCCTTCTTGGCAATCGAGCACCGGAATATCATCTTGACAAATAAAATATAAATCTTGAAGTCAACCATATAATAATGAGGTATAGAAATGGCTAAAATCCCGGTGGGAATATTAGGGGCAACGGGCGAGGTAGGACAGAAATTTGTAGTTAGCCTCCAGAGGCACCCATGGTTCCAAATAACAGAACTATTCGCATCCGAGAGATCTGCTGGCAAGAGTTATGCTGACGCGCTGGAATATGGTGGGGAAAGCTCTAGATGGTTCGTAAAAGAAACCCCAGATGAAAAAATCCTTGATATGGAGGTCATAGATGTTCGCAATGCGCCCAGCGAGGAAGCCAGCTTTTTCTTCTCCGCTCTGCCATCCGAAACGGCTCTGGAGGCAGAGGGTAAAATCGCCAAAGAGAAGCCAGTGATAAGCACGGCTTCAGCTTATCGCTACTTCGACGACAGCTTTACATACCTTCCTAGCATCAACGATCAACACGTGAAGATAATTGAGACGCAACGGGAGAATAGGGACTGGAATGGTTTTGTGGTTCCCCAACCTAATTGCACGACTATCGGCCTTGTGATGTCCTTGAAGCCGATACACGGTAAATTCGGTCTTGAGCGAGTTACGATGACTTCTTTGCAGTCTGTGTCTGGTGCAGGGTATGCCGCGGTCAGAAGCTGGACGGAACAGCGTAGAGTCCAGAGGAGTATTCTGCCTGAGGGAATGAATGATTTTACCACAGGAACTTTTGAAGGAAACGTGATACCCTACATTAAGGGAGAAGAGGAAAAAGTCAGAAAAGAAACGACACAGCTCTTGGGCGAATTCGTTGACGGAAAAATAATCCCTGCAGATTTCAAAATCGCCTGTAAATGCAATCGAGTTCCTGTGTTTGAAGGCCATACAGAATCGGTTTTCATAGAAACTAAGAAAAAGTGCAGCGTAGAGGAGCTGAAGAAACTCTGGAAGACTTACCAAGGCGAACCCCAGCGGATGAAACTCCCCACGGCACCCATGCAGCCAATAATAGTCACGGAAGCAATCGACCGACCACAGCCTAGGTTCGACTCTGACACACAAGGAGGAATGGTAACAATAATCGGCGGCGTTGAACCGAATGACTTCGGATTTCAGTACACCGTGCTCTCCCACAACATAGAACTGGGTGCAGCGAAGGGTGCTGTCTTGGCCGCCGAGTACATCCACAAGATAGGCTTGATAAAGTAATGACCAAGGCGCCAGAGAAGAAATTTCAGAATCAAGTTGGAACCACCGATACATGGATGACGTCGATAGAAATAGCGATCTCAATAGCGAATAAGCCGCTTACGAACGTATAGGGTATAGACCAAGGGACCGAAGGAGAAGGTCAAGCCAATAAGAAATAAGAGGTTTATCAATCTTGTTCCGTATTAATCTTTTGCGCAATTGATAAAGAAGTTTTGCCAAAATATTTATTATGAGGTATCTCATGCCTAGACTTAATATTTTCTATCAAAAATAATTTTTACAAAATTTTCAAACGGAAATGTCGCCAAAAGTACAAGCTTAATTCTTAGGAAAAGAGGTAGCGGGGCGAGGACTTGAACCTCGGACCTCCGGGTTATGAGCCCGGCGGGCATTATGGTAGGTTTAAAACCAATCTCCATGCTGCCATAGGGGCAGATAGTTCTTCACTATCGCTCTACCCCGCTGCATAGCAGTATCCCGCTACCGTAAACTCGTCTGATTTTTTATATAAAACAGTTGTGTTTAAACACAGTAAAACATCAGGAGCTCATTTTAAGGCTGACTAACCTTCTCTTTCGCATTATCTTCGGCTTGTGGACAGTTCTTTGTGATTTGCTCCTGTAGTGGAGAACCACTAGCACCTGACCCGTGCTTGACCGTTTTTAAAATCCTGCGTAAGTAGCTACCCAAAATAGCGCCAACTCCAACGATTAATATAAAAATTAACGCACGGATAATCAAAGTTTGGATAAGATCGTAAAGGAGTTGCTCAGCAGTAAGGGTTTGTCCGCTGGCAGTAACTAGTTCCAAAATATCTGAAAGGTTTATCGTGAATATAACAACTAGAGTTGGCACGATTGTCAGCACAGCAAGGAGTAGTGTCCCATTGAGACCACCAACCCGAAAAAGTAAAGGCCAACTCACAACGCCTTTTATGAAGTAGCCAGTCAAAACCCCCCCAAGAAGGAGCGATAACGAGATCATGCCGCCACCCATTATTATGTCTGTAACCGTTCCAAATAGGAAACCAATAATAACGGGGATCAAGTAGGTTTTCCTGTCCAGTTTACGACTGAAGAAAAAAAACAGCAGGCCGATAAGCCCCAGTCCAATTGCCGCGTAAATAATCCTAAATGCAATCTCGTCCGCCATGTATCTTCACCGGAGAACTGAGAATAAATGTTTTGAAAGGATAAAAAGTATAAACCATGACAGTGTTATATTTTTCGGTACTTTATGAGGGCTTATTTGGATAATGGAACCACTACCCCGGTGGCCAAGGAAGTTGTGGATGCTATGATTCCCTACTTTACGGAGCAATTCGGCCATCCTGTTTTTTTATATGATCAAGGACAAGCAGCCGCCGACGCGGTGGAAAGATGCCAGAAAAGTGTTGCGCAAACAATCAACGCGCAGCCGACGGAGATACTGTTCACCTCCGGGGCAACCGAAGCGAACGACATTGCCATAAGGGGGGTGGCTTACGCCAACCGCAAACGAGGCAAACACATCATAACTACGAGGGTTGAAAATCCCTCTGTGCTAAGAATATGCGAAAAACTTGAGAATGACGGCTTTAAAGTAGACTACATCTCTGTGGACAAGGAAGGTGTGGTCAACGTGGCAGAATTGGAGCAAAAACTTACCGATGAAACCATATTAGTAAGCGTCGCAAATGTTAACGATGAAATTGGCACCATAGAACCAGTGGAGGAAATCAGCAAGATTCTGAAAGCACGAAAGGAAAAAATATATTTCAATGTTAACGCCGCCGCAGCTTACGCTCGTGTTCCGATCGATGTCAAAAAGATCGGTGCTGACCTGCTGAGCCTGAGCGCACATAAGATCCATGGTCCCAAAGGGATGGGGGCATTGTATATCGCCCCCAATACTCCAGTCTACCCCGTTTCTTATGGATATGTCTCGCTTTTCAAGCTTAAACCTGGAACAGAAAATATACCTGGCATCGTTGGATTCGCCAAGGCAGCTGAGCTGGCATTCGACGGATTCGATCGTTATGTCGACCACATGAGAAAACTTCGCGACAAGCTTATCGCAGGACTAGAAGTTGTGCCTCACTCTCTGTTAAACGGGCCACGCGGCAACAGACGAAGTCCAGCTAATGTGAACTATTCTTTCAAGGGTTTGGAAGGAGAATCCATGTTGCTGCACCTCGACCTAAATGGAATTTCTGTAGCAACTGGTTCGGCTTGCACTAGCACTAAGCTTGAGCCGAGCCATGTCCTCACGGCGATAGGATTAAAGCCGGCTGTTGCTCATGGCTCGACAAGATTCACCCTAAGCAGATATAATACAGAAGAAGAAATCGATTACGCGATAGAGGTGACGCCTCGCGTGGTGAAGCAGCTCAAGAAAATAAGTCCAGTAAATCCGGAGGAGTTGTGAAATTTAATGCCAGTAGAATACTCAGAGCGCGGAAAGCTTAAATACTCGGAAAAATTACTCGAGCGATTTAGGAACCCGAAAAATGTTGGAGAGATGGAGAACCCCACTGTGGTGGCGCAAGAGGGGGATCCCACATGCGGTGACATGTTTAGAATATACCTCAAGATAGAGAACGACCGTATCGTGGACGTAAAGTTTCTCTCTTTTGGCTGTGCGGCAAACATCGCGACGGGAGATATGACTGCTGACTTGGCTAAGGGAAAGACGGTTGGTGAAGCCGAAAAGATCCAAATAAAGGAAATTGCCGAGGGGCTTGGTGGGCTCCCAGTTATAAAGATGCACTGTGCTGGGCTCTCTTATAGAACTTTGAGAAAGGCACTTGTCGAATACAGAAAGAAACTGTCTGGCGGTTCCTAGCCACAGACGTGAGGATAACGAGCACGGCTGGTCAAGTGTTGATTCCTAAATTCAGAGTTGATTGCCTTCTTTCTCAAGGCATCGAAGTAAAGGACCTGTTAAGGATTAGAAAGGAAACTGTGCTTTACGTGCATCCCTGCACCTCAGAGCGTGGAAAGCTAATGGCGGACATCGAACTCACGCAAGAACCGGATGCTCAATATTTAGACCCCAAGATCCTTTGCTCACTGCTAGAGATTCACCGAAGGCGCTTCTCGGAGTTAAAATGCAGCGAGAAACTGGGCTTGGCAAAGTTCAGGTTAAGCGGAAGAGACATTAGCATCTTCAAGAGTGGCAAGATAAAAATAAAGCTGGCCCTAGACCGTGCTGAGATCTTGAGAATAGCTAATTCTATGTCACGCCTTCTGTGGGGCGCAGCGATATGTAGGGTCTGTGGACAGCCAGGGATCAATTGTGCTTCCGGGAAATGTGGGAAGTGTACCTCTGAAGAAAAAGTAGAACTGCAGTTTGATAAGCTGCCTAACCACGAACTGCTTCAACAAAGTTATGCTAGCTTGGAAAAGGCACGACACTCATTGGAAAATTCCGGAGATCACTTGAGCAAATCCAGATACCTCGCGCTACACTACACTGTGGAGGCCCCAAACAAAGAAATTGCGGCTTTAGGCCTTGTATTGTTGGGTGAAGCGGAATGCGTTGAGACGGGAAAAGAATCCCAATAGATCATGTCGGCGCTATAACCTAATTTTATTTTCTTTAATGGCAGCTAGAACTCGCTCTGAGGTAAATGGCGAGTTGGTAATCCTTACTCCAACCGCGTTATGTATTGCGTTTGAAATTGCAGGCAGAGCGCCATTTATGTTCATCTCGCCCACCGGCTTTGCTCCATAAGGACCCGTAGGATCATAGCTAGGAACTATGGCAATTTTCATATTGGGTATGTCCGACGCGGATAATATTTTATACCGCCCAAGAGAAGGGTTCAAGACCCGGCCTTTGTCGTTGAAAATGAACTCCTCCGTGAGCGCATAGCCCACTCCGTTAATAATTGCTCCTGCAGTTTGCCCCTCAACAAGACTTGGATTTATTGGGGTCCCGCAGTCCACAGCCGCCATATATGAAAGCACCTTTACCTGTCCCGTTTCAGTATCTACTGCTACTTCCGCAAAATGGGCGGCATAAGGCTGGGGGTGCAACTTGCTAAATTCTGAGCCGGTTGCAGCTATTTGAAACTGATCTTGGCTGTACAGTGCACGCTTAGCCACTCGATCGAAGTCGACCCTTTTGCCGCTCTTAATAGATACCACTCCTTTCTGCTCGAGTTTCAGATCCTCTACTTTCTCTTCCAAGATATCCGCCGCAACCTTCAAAATTTGTTTTTTAATTTCCTCTGCCGTATTTCTGACCGCAATTCCGGCTACAAAAGTTGTTTTGGAAGCGTAAGCCCCCGCGTCGAATGGGGTTACGTCAGTATCGGAGGCATATACGAGTACATCTTCCACAGGAATATCTAGAGATTCAGCGAAAATCTGAGATAGTACCGTATCGGCACCGGTTCCCAAATCGCTTGCGCCTATTAAAAGGTTGAAAGAGCCGTCCTCGTTCATTTTCGCCGTAGCTGAGCTCATATCGAGAAGTGCAACGGTGCTGCCCTGATTTATGCAGGTCATGCCAACACCGTATTTAACCAGACCGTCCGACTGGTTCTTATATTTTTCTAGCTTTGCTGTCCATCCAAAAATATCCGCCCCCTTTTCTATGCACTCCGGCAATGAAGAACTCTCGACAACCTGTTCCACCCCTTTCCCTATCTCGCTCAATGCTTTGAAAATCGGTGAGCTTTCACCCTGCTTTATTGTATTAATCTTCCAGAATTCCAATGGATCCATACCGATTGCGTTAGCCATCTCATCCATCATGACCGCCATTGTAAAAGTTGCCTGAAAAACCCCGTAACCACGGTAGGCCCCAGCCACTGGCAGGTTTGTGTACACCGTGTCCCCTAAAAAATCGATGTTTTCGCATCGGTAGAGCGGGAGAGTCTTAGCACAGGTATTACTCATTACCGTCATGCAGTGGGCACCATATGCCCCAGTGTTACTTAGCACTCGCAGCTGTAATGCCGAAATTTTCCCGTCCTTCTTAACTCCGGTCTTTGCCCACATAACCATCGGATGTCGAGTCCTAGAAGACACAAAAACTTCGTCCCTATCATAGACCAATCTGACAGGGCGCTTTGTCCTTATTGTTAACAAGGCACAGACATCCTCAATGACTATTTCTTGTTTTGACCCGAATCCGCCTCCGATTCGCGGCTTTATCACCCGCACCATCTTCTCCGGTATCTGAAGGATGTGAGCTACAATCCTTCGTGAGTAGAAAGGAACCTGCGTGGAAACGCGTATAACGACACGTCTCTGGGGATCCAAATAGCTGATGCAGGAATGTGGCTCTATTGCACAATGCTGACCATAGTGGGTTTTGAATTTGTGCTCTATGACGTGATCAGCCTCCTTGATCGCTCGCTCGAAATCACCCAATTTGACCTCGATTTGGGAGCAGTGGTTACGCTTGGGTTCATAGAAAACAGGTATGAGATATTTACAATATGGCTCATCGTGAATCACGGGAGCCCCCTCTTCCATTGCCTTCTCAGGGTCGAAGACCGCGGGAATGAGTTCATACTCAACCTTTATCAACTTGAGAGCCTTCTCGGCGATTTCTTCCGTTTCCGCAGCTACGGCCGCTACCCGATCCCCGACGTGCCGCACCTTGTTTTCGAACATCAGCGTATCATAAGGGGAGGCCTCAGGATAGCCCGTCCCCGCTTTAGTGTGGGGAACATGAGGGACATTCTTGTAACAAAGAACCGCGTGAACGCCCGGCAAGATCTCGGCCTTACTTGTGTCGATGTCTTTGATCCTAGCGTGAGCGTGCGGACTCCATAAGATTTTGGCGTAGAGCATGTCCCTGAGTTCGATATCATCAGTGAAAAGAGGTTTTCCAAGAGCCAGCGGAAGGGCATCCACCTTGGTAACGTTTTTTCCAACGACTTTAAAATCATTCATGTTGTACCTCCTGTTTTCTTAACGGCGAGCCGGATTGCGTCGATTATCTTTACGTAGCCAGTACAACGACATAGGTTTCCGTCAATTGCCTTCTTTATCTCTTCATCAGAAGGGCTTGGGTTCTTATCCAATAACGCCTTTGCCGACAGGATCACTCCGGGGGTACAATAACCACATTGGACTGCCCCAGATTCAACGAAAGCCTGCTGGAGCGGGTGGGGTTCCTCGTAGCTTCCGATACCTTCTACAGTAACTATTTCTTTGCCCTCTGCCTGTGCTGCAAAAAACATGCATGATTTCACGGCATTCCCGTCGATGATAACAGTACAGGCGCCACAATCTCCAGCCTTGCACCCATACTTAACCCCAAAGTACCCCTCTCTCCTCAGTACACCCAACAACTTCTCATGTGACTCGAAAACTAGATGCTTCTCCACGTTGTTTATCTTGCAATTTATCTTCATCTCATCACTCCGTTAAAACATTTGAAATAGCCCGGTTGAGCAAAGTGGCCAGAAGATTTCTCTGGTAATCTTCACTAAAGAGGTAGCTGCTTATTATCGGTATTTCTGCAGATACTTTAGAAGCAGCTTCAGCAATCATATTCGAGTTCACCTCTTTACCCTGCAGCTCGTCCTCTATGGCTTTTATCCTCGTCGAAATCATGATGCCAGAAACTGCTACTTTCAAAGTTTTTACCTTGCCGCCCCATAGCCTGCCATAGGCTGCTACATTGATTAATCCATAGTCCACACTGGTGCGATTGAACTTGATGAAAGTACCTCTTCCTTTGTTAGATTTTTTGGGGACAATAATATCAGTTATGAATTCCTCGCGAGACAAACTAGTTTTTAAAAATTCTTCGATCGAAATCAGATCCTGGCGGCCATTAATCTTAAGCTTTGAGTCGAGCACCATTAGAGCTGGTGTCAAATCAGACCAAATATATTTGCATGCTATATTGCCACCAACTGTTATGACATTTCGAAGCTGTGTATCGGCCATTTTTGCGGAAGCTGCATGCAGGATACCAGAAGCTAGACTAGCAAGAGTTTTAGATTCAGCTATCTCTGTAACCGTCGATGTGGCCCCGATGACTATTTTTGTTTTCTTTTCCTTGATATAACTGAGTCCCAACCTTGTGATATCGACGAGATGCTCCACTCGAGGCTGAGTATTAAAAGAGGTACCGCCTGCCACTACAAGGCTAGATTTTTTCCGGAGTAGTGACGATGCCTTTTTTACCGTTTCAGGATGGTGAAATTCCAATTCAACCCCCCCCCATAATTATTCCCACCCATATATAATCTCCATCTTTTAACACCTTATGGATGGAGGCAAGTTTATTATTGACGAATATCCTCAGGTGTTCAATCTCGTCATCTTTGAAACCTAGCTTTATCACTGCTGTTTTCAATGTGGTATCACAGGGCAGTTCTAAATCGGAAACACTTTCTTTTTGAATACGCCTAACGCCCGGCATTAACTCGACTTTGACATGTATTACCAAGTTTTCCCTTTAATTACATTTGTACCCACTTTTATGAACCTTATCATTTCGATATCTATAATGATTTTCCCGGATGCCATTTGCAACACTTGGACTATAGCATATTTTAAATATCAAGGTTTATCTTTCAAAACTGACAAACACATAACGTCGCGAGAACAACAACCTAGGGAGGATAGCTGAGATGAAAGAATACTTCAAAAAGACCTTAACGTTGGATGTAATCCGTAGAATCACTAAAGTTAATACCACCCTAGATCGTTCGCTAGAAGCCGCCATAGAAAATTTAAAGGCGAACAAGGCCGCTCTAGGAAACGGAGCTAGCGGGATTAGAACGTATGCCTTAGCCCGCGAAGTGGAATGGTCTCTATGAACAAGCTGGACGAACTCTGTATCAAAACCTTACGCTTTTTAGCCATCGATGGGATAGAACAAGCAAAATCCGGTCACCCTGGAATGCCCTTAGGCGCGGCCCCTATGGCTTACGTTCTATGGGACCGCTTTCTGCACTACAATCCTAGAAATTCTAGATGGTTCAACCGCGACCGCTTCATCTTGTCAGCAGGGCACGGTTCGGCTTTGCTCTACTCACTCTTACACCTCTATGGCTATGATTTGTCCTTAGAAGAACTGAAACGTTTTCGTCAGTGGGGAAGCAAGACCCCGGGACATCCGGAGTATGGCCTAACGGAGGGAGTAGAGTCCACTACAGGGCCGTTAGGGCAAGGTTTTGGTATGGGGGTGGGAATAGCGATAGCTGAGTGCTTCCTGGCCAGTTCCTTAAACCAACCGAGATTTCCGGTCGTGAACCACTACACCTACGCCATAGTATCTGATGGGGATCTCATGGAGGGCGTTTCATCGGAAGCCGCCTCCTTAGCAGGTCACATGGGGCTGGGCAAGCTCATCTACCTCTACGATGACAACCATATTACCATCGAGGGAGAAACAGACTTGGCCTTCACCGAGAACGTACAAAAACGCTTCGAATCATACGACTGGCAAGTCCTCAGAGTGCCCGACGGCAACGACTTGGTTGGAATTGATAAGGCCATAAGAGACGCTCAGGCTGAGAAGAAGAAGCCTTCACTCATTATGGTCCGAACTCATATCGGATATGGGAGTCCTAAACAGGATAAAGCAGCTGTGCACGGCGAACCATTGGGACCTGAGACCTTGCTTGCGACAAAAGAAAACCTAGGCTGGCCAACGAAACCGACCTTCCATATCCCTGAGGAAGCACTGAATCATTTTCGTCAATCTGTTCAAAGAGGAGAAAAACTGGAGTCCGAATGGCAAGCCCAGTTGGGAAAATATCGAGAATTGGCTCCAGATATCGTGGCGCGGGTTGAAAAAATCATGAGACGAGAACTTCCCACTAACTGGGATAATAACCTCCCGATATTCCGCTCACAAGATGGAGCGATTGCGACCCGCACCGCTTCGGGCAAAGTTATGAATATATTGGCCAAGGATCTAACAACTTTCATAGCTGGTGGCTCAGCTGACCTAGCACCTTCAACCAAAACACTGCTATCGGAACAAGGAGACTTCGGATCCAAAAATTTCTGCTCCCCCAATATCCACTTCGGCGTCCGAGAACATGCGATGGGAGCTATAGCCAACGGGATGGCACTCCATAACTTGATAGTCCCATACACTGGAACCTTTCTGATTTTCTCGGATTACATGCGCCCCGCCATGCGTCTATCGGCGCTGATGCAGACCCACGTTGTATTCATCTTCACCCATGACAGCATAGGCTTGGGGGAGGACGGTCCGACCCATCAACCAGTGGAGCATCTGATGAGCCTGAGGGCAATCCCAGGCATGACGGTCATTCGTCCCGCGGATGCAAATGAAACTGTGGCGGCTTGGCGAGTCGCGGTGCAGCGAAAAGGGCCAGTAGTTCTGGCTCTAACTAGACAGAAGTTACCCATACTTGACCCTGATAAATATCCTATCTTAAATGGGATGCCACGCGGAGCTTACATTATGGCCGAATCGGAATCCGGACCCCCCAAGATAATCCTAATTGCTACGGGATCGGAGGTGCAATTGGCATTGGAAGCTCGAGAAGATTTGAAGGCAAAAGATATCCCCGCGCGTGTGGTCTCCATGCCTTCATGGGAGATTTTTGAAGAACAATCTTCGCACTACAAAAAACAAGTGTTTATTCCTAACGTACCTAAGATCGCCATAGAAGCGGGAGTATCTCAGGGGTGGCGTACTTATGTAGGCGATAAAGGAGACGTAATAGGATTGAACCGATTCGGGGCATCAGCCCCGGGGAAGATTGCTTTGGAGAAGTTGGGATTCAATGTGAAAAATGTGGTCGAACATGCTGCGGCACTAGTAAAGAAATAAGAAGGTACATGCTAGAAATAAAAAGTTATTACGGAGATGTGAAGTGATTGAAGGGCCAGATAAACCTTCAGACTCTAAATCTCGGAGAATATCAAGCTAGTTTAGAAGATAGATTGATATCCTGGAGGAAGTCTAATTTTAACCGAAGGCTCTGGGACAAAGATCCCACATTATGGTTATCCGAGCACGTGTCCAAAATTGTCGGACTGGGATGGTTGATCATCCCTGAGATAGTGCACGACCAGATAGACGACATAGTTTCATTCGCTGAGGAGATTAAATCCGAAGATGTAAGACACGTGGTTCTTCTAGCGATGGGCGGCTCTAGCCTGTCTCCGGAGGTTTATCACCTCACATTCGATAGCGCGAATGGTTTTCCAGCGCTCATTGTACTCGACAGCACCCATCCGGCAGCTATCAAAAAAGTGGAGGAAGAAATAGACATTCCAAATACCATCTTCTTGGTCTCCAGCAAATCGGGTACCACAATAGAAACTATTTCCTTATTCAGGTATTTCTGGCAAAAAGTCGGTCAGACTGTAGGCAATCCCAGTCGTCATTTCGTCGCCATCACAGATCCCGGAACTCCACTTGCAAAATTGTCCGAAGAGCGTAGGTTCCGGCGGAGGTTCCTGGCCCCTCCCGATGTGGGGGGAAGATATTCCGCGTTAACGGTTTTCGGCCTGGTCCCAGCAGGTCTCATCGGTGTGAAGCTCCATCAATTGCTCGATCGTGCTCGGATCGCTTCCGATAGTTGTGCATTTTCCGTTCCCGAGCAAAAAATATCGGGATTGGTTTTGGGGGCAGCTCTGGGAGAACTCACCAAGGCAGGAAGAGACAAAGTAACCTTTTTAACATCGTCATCCATCAAAAGTTTTCCGGCCTGGCTGGAACAGCTCATCGCCGAGAGCACAGGGAAGGATGGAAAAGGCATGGTCCCTATAGTGGAAGAACCATTAGCTCCCCCTGAGACCTACGGCAAGGATAGATTTTTCATCTATCTATCTGTAGAGGACGACAAAAACCCAGAGCTGGAACGCATGCTGACGGAGCTGGAAGATGTTGGCCACCCCACTGTCAGCATCAGGCTGTCAGACAAACCAAACATGGGTCAGGAGATCTTCCGCTGGGAGTTGGCCGTGGCAGCGGCCGGATCCGTGCTTGGCGTGCATCCTTTCAACCAGCCCGATGTGGAACTGGCAAAACAGCTCGCTAGGGAAACGGTGAAAAAGGGGAAGATGCAAGAAAGTGAAAATGTCAAGAGTTTTGTATTGGAAGAACCTGAGAAGTTAGCGAAAGCACTTGAAAGATGGCTAGCCCGGGCTCGAGGTGGAGACTATGTAGCGATACACGCCTATTTACCTATGCAAGAGAAAACCACATCAGCTTTACAGGTTATCCGTCAGAAGTTATTAAATCGTCTGAATTTGGCTACAACTCTAGGCTACGGCCCAAGATTTTTACATTCCACCGGACAGTTGCACAAGGGTGGCCCAAACACTGGTATCTTCCTGCAGATAGTAGATGAGCCGGATGAAGATATTCCGGTACCTGAGACCAACTATACCTTTGGCACCCTGATCAAAGCTCAAGCCATAGGTGATTACAAAGCCCTTGAACAAAGGGGGCGGCGATTGCTACGGGTTAACTTAAAAAAAGATGTGAAAGGAGGATTGGAAAGACTGGCAGAGTTAATTACATGATTAAGATTGAATCCAAGCCAGAGGGCCACGTTAACTGTAATAGATCGTTGGAGTAAACTCTAGTGAAGATGTAACGATGTAAAACAACTCTGGAGATTTATATATGGATTTGGGTATGATTGGACTTGGACGAATGGGTTCAAATATGACGGAGCGTCTATTGCTTGACGGACATCGAGTAGTGGTTTATACCCGTAATGTAGAAAAAGTAGAAAACATGGTTAAGAAGGGCGCCGTTGGCTCCTTTTCCTTGGAAGAACTTGTGGGACAACTGAACCACCCCCGCGCAATTTGGATAATGATTCCAGCTGGCGACCCAATAGATCAGATAATCCAAAAATTATTACCCCTTATCGAATCAGGAGACGTTATCATAGACGGCGGCAATTCAAATTATAAGGACTCATTACGACGCGCTTCTATGATCAATCAAAAGGGCATACATTTCGTGGACGTTGGGACCAGCGGAGGAATCTGGGGACTCGCAGAAGGTTACTGTATGATGATCGGGGGAGAGAAGGATGTGGTAGAACGCCTTCGTCCCGTCTTTGAAACTTTGGCCCCTGGGCCAGACAAGGGTTGGGACCATGTCGGACCTATTGGTTCCGGCCACTTTGTGAAGATGGTGCACAACGGCATCGAGTACGGTCTTATGCAATCTTATGCGGAAGGGTTCTCCCTATTGAAACGAAAAAATGAATTCAACCTGAACCTCCACCAGATAGCCGAATTATGGCGTTTTGGTAGCGTGGTTAGATCATGGCTACTAGACCTCACCGCTCAAGCCTTAGCCAAAGACTCAGAACTGCACGACATAGCACCATATGTTGCTGACTCAGGTATGGGACGGTGGATGGTCTCTGAGGCTATTGACCTGGATACAGCAGTACCTGTGATTACGCTGTCGCTCTTAAAACGACTGAGTTCCCGCGACAAGAAAAATTTTACAGATAAGTTACTGGCTATCTTAAGGAACCAAT
>CAYFIY010000022.1:0-19682 GCA_964343275.1 Hadarchaeota archaeon (SeqCode) | reverse complement strand
TCAAGCTAATGCGTCGAACAATTATTTTGGGATTATTGAAAATTTCTGGGCGCGCTGCTTCCTTTATTTTGTCCCTTTGGTATTTCACGTACTTTCCATCCAAGTCTAATTTATATGCTCCTGAAACCTCTCCCCCGCTTATCAATCTATTGAATTGGGTTTTCCCACTTTGATCGAGTTGTTCATACCTTTCTTTTGTTATGACAAGGTCTTTTGGTGGCGGTCTAAATCCTCTAGAAATTTTTGTGATTTTTCCTAGTAAATGTGCATCACGATTAATTTTATCAAAGATACCATGGATTTTTCTGGGCAAAAGGTCAAATATAAAATTCGAATTCTCTAGATATTTCTGCTGAGAAATTTCTGTTATTTGGTATTCATGATTGATAAATTCTTTTTCATCTTTGAGTTCAGTTATCGCTTTAATTGTGTTTTTCTTTCTTTTCTCCGTATCTGGTTCCTTTCTTACGATGATTATATATGGATATACAGATGCACCTTTGAAAACAGGTAGTGAAGAAACGTTGACGATGCTTTCAATTGCACATTCTTTCAGTATTATTTCTCTAAGCTTCAATCCATAATCCGAAGTTGCAAACTTATTCGAAACAATAAAACCTAACCTTCCCCACCTTTTTAGGAGATTGATTCCGAGCTCTATAAATAAAACATAAATATCATATTGTTTAAAGGCAGATTTAAAATTATTACTATAGTATTGTTTCTCTTTTTCCGGTAGCAGGTGGGTTCTTATGTATGGTGGATTGCCAATCACAACATCAAATCCGCCCTCTCCTATAATTTGCTTGAATCTATCTTCCCATTTGAAAGCCTTGTCTCCTACAACTTTTTCATCATTAATCAAATAATTTCCATTTTTTATATTTTGATACAACAGGGGTAACCTATGTTTTTTCTCAGCGATTTTCAGCAAAAGATTAAGCTGTGCAATTTCCACGGCCCGTACATCTAAATCCACGCCAAAAATGTTATTCGTCAAAACTTTCTCTTTTTGTTTGAAAGGCAGACCCGTATCCAAGTCCAATTATGTTTGGGTGTGGTCTCCCTCCTTCTTACTGTAGAACTCGTTCAGAACATCGAAGGCCTTTATCAAAAATGACCCAGAACCACATGCGGGATCTAAAACCCTAATTTTTTCCACGCTTATTTTCTTGTCTTTGAGCAACTCACCAAGGGTGTTTCTTACTATGTAATCAACAATGTAAGTAGGTGTATAGTAAATCCCCTGTTCTTTTCGGTAAGCATGCTTTTCCTCCAAAACGGCTCGTTTTGCAGTCTTCTTTAAGATGTGGCCCAAATACTGCTCATATACATTTCCAAGAACATCAGCATCAAGTACTGAAAAGTCGTATTTTATTGTTCTGTCCTTCGTGTGGTAAAGATCTTTTATTATCCCCTCAAGAACTTGGTTACTTACATCCAATTCGTTGGACAGATGATATTGGAAAAGCTTGCTATTGTATTCGCCATCGAAATGCTTGAAGGTATCAACTATGTGTTCATAAAGTGGTTTTCTACGTTTGCTTTCCCATTCCCGCATCACCGACAACAACGTTATTGGCTCTAGTTCCCTATCTTCGCAGTTCCTAATGAAAATCAGCCTATCAATAATCCTCTGGACAGCTTCATCCAAATCTGCTTCCTTGATGTCTTTGTTTCTTTGTAAAATATCCTTGGAAAGTTCGGAACGCCATTTAGTCAAGTCGCTGAATAACTGTTCGCCTACAGGACTTTTCTTAGATTTTTTACCATATTTTTCTGCCTTTTTATTTAGCAATTCCTGTTCAAAACTCTCTTTAGAAAGAAGCCAGAGTTCATCAAACTGTTCTAAGAATTGGTTACAATCCAAGGAAATGAACCTACTTTGGAATAAATTTGCAGTTTTCCATTCCGCGTTAAATATCTTGATTGCTTCAAAATCCGTAAGAACGGCCCAAGTACACCCTTTGTGCCAAGCGTAATTTATTGCCTGTTCTGCATGCTCAGGCTTATCCAAGTCTGTCTTTAGCGATTTTGCTTCAAGAAAAAATTTAGGAATACCATCTATTCTAAAACCATAATCAACCCATCCTTTAGATACATTTTCTTCTCTTGTAACTTCATCTAAGTGTGTTTTATTGAGAACATCCTAACCTAATGCCTCAAACAAAGGTATTATGAATTCGGCTTTGGTCGCTGCCTCATTATACTTGTTTATTCTGTCTTCTTTAACGAGCCTATCATATTTTTCGAGAAGTTCATTTATTTTCTGTTTAGCGTCTTCCTTGTTCACCACAGTATCCCCTTTAAGATTTTGTTTTTAGGTATTAAACAGCCGTGTTTC
Source organism: Hadarchaeota archaeon (SeqCode) (assembly GCA_964343275.1). Taxonomy (GTDB): domain Archaea; phylum Hadarchaeota; class Hadarchaeia; order Hadarchaeales; family Hadarchaeaceae; genus Hadarchaeum. The sequence goes on along the minus strand of CAYFIY010000022.1, from coordinate 17,338 downwards.
CGAAAGGTCAAGTCCCCAATAGATATTTGTAACCAAAGAAATGGGTTAGGGGTAATTTGTTTTGGGATAAATATGCCCAACAAGATAGACGTATATTTATCTTACTCGCCCTTTCTTAATGCACAAAATTGTACAATGGGTGTCCGATTTCAAAACGCTGTATATATCCCATCTGAGTGGTGCGGGGGGGGAGATTCGAACTCCCGAAGGCCCTACGGCCACAGGATTTCTCCGAAAGTTCTCTTAAGTCCTGCCCTTTTGACCTGGCTCAGGCACCCCCGCCGTAGCAACTTCTAGGGGAGTGCCCATAAAACTAGCGGCTCTTCTTATGGGCTCTGCGATAAAGCGCACGGTTTTTTCTCTTTTTTTTAATCTTTTCGAGACCTCGTTCTATTCTTCCTTCAACTTCTGAGGTCATGGCATCGACATATACTAAGCATCGTGGAATTTATGATAACCTATGCGAATTCTAGTTTCCTCTTAGTAACCAGCAAAGTTCTCTATTTTTATATGCGTTTCCGGCAATCCAAGATCTTTTAGAATCTTGGTCATTATCTCCACCATTTTAGGTGGGCCGCATGTGTAGAACACAGTATCCATGTAATCAGGTATTTCGTTCTTTATCAAATCTGAATCGATGAATCCGACTCTACTGGTCCACCCTTCGCTAGCTCGGTCGATGCTTAAGACAACTTTCATGTTCGTGTTCTTATTTTGCATTTCTTCCAGTTCCTGTCTAAAGACTATATCTTCAGGAGTTCTATTTCCATAGAGTAAGGTTATTTTGGTATCTAAGCTTTTGTCGGTACAATATCTGCATATGCTTATCAGCGGTGTTATTCCTATACCGCCGGAAAGCATGCCGATTTTTTTGTGTTCACCCTCGAAAGTAAACTTTCCGAACGGACCATCGATTTCAGCCCAGTCGCCTACTTTGAGCTTCCGTAAAGCTTTTGAAAAATCGCTGTCGGATAACTTCTTGGTGAATTCCACAAAGTTTTTTTCGGTAGGGCTACTCGAAAAAGAAAAATGTTTTCTAAGTTTGTTTCCATTGTCTTTAATGGTTATCCACATAAATTGTCCAGCTTTATAATCGAAAGAATCAAGTTTATCAAACCTGAAGCTTTGGACATCGTGCGTCCGCTGAATAATTTCCTTAACCGTTGTTTCAAATTTCATATTCTCAATCTCCAATTCACTGACTGAGTATAATTCCCTAAATTCTAAGTTAAATAAGTTCTCGGTTTAAAGAAAGGAACGATATTTGCAGACTGGGTATACTGCTACGAGACATTTACCTTGGCTGCGGCTGAGATTCGGTTTCGAGGAGATTAGAATCAAGGACACCCACCCGCATCACTATGGTGTGTAGCTTCGGTGCAGTAGGGTATGTATCTTCTTTGACCACTAAGTGCTAAAACGTAAAGACCTTATCGCATTCAACTGCCCATTGCTCCAATTGGATCATCGTACTTATTTCCACGCCTTTGATCAAAGCTAATCCTTTGATGCCTCGGGCTCCGGAGCAGCTCCCACAAGCCTTAACCTGACCGCCTTTGCCGACGACTGCTTTTAGCATTCTTTCCACGTTATAGTAGCCGTGCGGCGTCGATTGGTTGGGCAGGCCACAGGTCACGGCGTCTCCTATCAGGAACACTCGAAGGTCAACGTCTGGGTGTTCCTTCTGTAGCGTCATGGCCAAGCGCAATGCGTTATACACCTTTTCACTACCGTATGGTGCGTCGTTGATCACGATTAGTATTTTCATACTGCATCCTCATTTTCGGGCGGGAATAGTCATAAAACCCTATTCTCCGTAACTTATCATAATCGGTTTGGCAGTATTTATTTCTTCAGGGACTTTGAAAATAGTCTGGCATGTTTTGATATTATGGAACGCCAATTTCCCGAGCCAATCAAGAACATGTAGGATAAAAATTGGCGCATCTGTAAAATTACTCTCTTTCTTCTTTGATTCGTAAAGTTTACCGAGGTAATTCTCCCTGTCGGTCAGACCTATTACGACGCTCCACAGCGATTATAGAACTCTTTTTGCTTCTCCAAGTGCCTATACGTGGTCTTGCATAAAATATAATGTTTTAACCATCAGAACAAAATCAAAAGAAAAAGCAAATGGAAGTTTTTCTGCCATGTCATCGTGAACCACTATCTCACGTTTCCGTGCTATATCTATCATTGCTTTTGCAGATTCAATGCCCAGCTTAATTCCGAGAGGTAATGCAAATCTTCCAGTGCTCACACCGCCCTCTAAACCCTGCCGTTTTTCGGGAGGAACTTTAAAGCTATGATTTCAGATTCGTAGGGTAACCTATTTTTGTCGAATCGATTATCATATAGTTGAGCATATTCTTCAAATATTTCAATACTATTCACAACTATTCACTTTCATAAAGACACCAAATCATCTGTTATCCTCATTCACATGATTAAAACTAACTGATCTGATAAAATATCTGTTCTTCGTTGAGCGTCATAAAAGTGATGGGATGTGATTTAAGCCACAAAAAAATCCGCTGTTTAGCCCGCTGCTCCGGATCTCATGTCGGCCAGCTTGCGCCCAAACAATAAAAAAGAAAAAAAGGGGTTCATCCGCCTTCTGGCGTTCCCCCTTCGCTTTTCTATTGGTTTTTTCTTGGGAAAGGGGGTAAGTTAAGGACATCAAGTTGGTGCTCCGGCCGGGATTCGAACCCGGGGCAGTGGCTCGATTGGCCTAGGTGGCTTTCGCCTAACCCTAAGAGGCCACTATGTTTGACCGGCCTACACTACCGGAGCACCAAGACTATAGTTTCTTCTAATTGTTTAAAATTTCTACTATAACCTACGAATCAAAAATTTTAATTACGCTCGTCATGCTAGGATATCAGCTCTTTTTTAGGGCGCACGTTTTTTGTAAAAAGAGAACATGATTCATCATCTTCGAGACAGGTATTGTCCGTGACACAGGACGGACCAACCTTTGTGAATATTGTTGGAGCAATCTTTTTTACCTGCTTTAGCATTTCGTAGGCTAGATTTCTAATTTCCCACTGGGCATGGGTGCAGCATCTCAATCTAAAAAAGTTAATCAGGGAGCGAGCATTCATGGTGACGACTATGTTCGTAGCAGCAGCGGTCGGAAGAATATATCTGGCATCTTCAACAGGTATCCCACGAATTACGAAGTCGTTATAAGTTTTCCAGGTGTTCTTCATGAGGTCTGCATATGCTTTCATCTCATCCTTCTTTCCAGCTATAGTAGGTGGGACAATATAATTTTCCCCTAGTTTAACAGCCCTTTGGCTCTGCTGAGAATAACTTGCTATCCTGTGTCTCACTAGTTCATGGGTACAAGCGCGGGATAATCCCTCGACGCTGAACGTAAAGGATGCATGCTCGATCACTGAATCGTGGCCATGTTCAACGCATACGCTTAGGCTTCGTTGCAGCTTTATTCTGCCATCCTTCAGAATTTCGTCTACAGACTTTGACGAACGACACGAACGAGCGGCTGCACCTACAATTGCATCTGGATCGGGAGTGTGGGTAATCAGCCTCACTTTCATGGGTTCTCCTCGATCTCAATTAGGGTTGCTAGGTCCTTATCGGCGTACAGCTTGGGCAAAGCAGGCTCGTTACTTCCAGCGTATTTCCCGGAATATGGGTTTTCGGCGGGTGACTCAGTCCTGAAGAACACCATTTGACCGATTCGCAGACCCACTGGAAGATAGTAGGGAACCGAAAGGTGATTGGTTATCTCTATTGTCCACACTCCGTCGAAACCAACATCTCCCCATCCCGCTCCGCGCACGATGTCTATCCCGGTTCGTGCCAGAGAAGACCTGCACCGGATGGAAGCAACTAAGTCTCCTTTTGTTCCTACCCTCTCATTCGTCGAAGCGATTACGAAACCCTGGGGTGGCAGTCTAATAAACTTCCCTCGTACTGTTTTGTTCCCTACCCTGAGAACCTCCTCCTTTGCTTCTCTCCGTATATATGCTTGATCGACGGATTCCTTGATGAATGGAAAAAATCCATCTATGGTGTTGTTAAAGGTGTAAAAAATTTGACTTATTGAAAGATCATATCCGTTTGGCTGTAGTCTTTCCCTCTTGAAAGGTTCTATAGTTATTTTACTCGCAGACAACTCCTTAAGTATATCACAGTCCGAAAGTGGCAATGTTACACCTCTTGAATATTACTAACTTCAATGTTCTTGAACATTCCGCTTATGGCCTTTTTGGTTCGTTCGACCGTCTCTTTCGTCCAAGACCTAAAAATGGATTTCACGATTTTAGCGGGATTAAATTCATCAATGATATCGTTCCTTTTTCTAACTTTCAATTTCTCTTGCGCGACCAAAACATGGTCAGAAAAGATCGTAGTTTCCGCTCCGTTAGATCCAAGCTTCTTATACTCAAACTCAGGCATCAATAGTTTTTACTTTTGCAAGTAAAAAGCTTTTCGCCTAAAATCATGATTTGATAACGGTGTTAATCCAGAGTTAGGAACCCCGGCGTCACGGTCAGGCGTCGCTTTGTATTTTGAGTGTTGATTTTGATCAATCTTTTGATTTCATCGCGGCCTTTATAAATCCCTTGAAGATAGGAGCCGGCCTCTCTGGTCTGGATTTAAATTCTGGATGGAATTGTGTTCCTAAAAAGAATGGGTGTCCTGGCAGTTCTAGAATCTCCATCCTCTTACCGTCGGGAGACTTTCCGGAGAACTTTAGCCCCCGTCGCACTATTCTGGCGATGTATTTTTGGTTGACTTCGTATCTGTGTCTGTGGCGTTCCTTGATTCTGTTCTTACCATAGATTTCAAAGGCCCTTGTACCATTCATTATGCGTACTTCTAGTGCCCCAAGTCTCATGGTCCCGCCGAGTTCCTCAACTTTATATTGTTCCGGGAGGATGTCAATGACCGGATGGTTGGTTTTAGGGTCGAGTTCGCTGCTATTAGCCATCTTTAATCCTATGCTGCGAGCGAACTCCACCACCGCAAGCTGAAAACCGAAGCAAAGACCCAAGAAAGGGATTGAATACTCTCTCGCGTAGGATAGTGCGGTTATTTTTCCTTCGCTTCCGCGCTGGCCGAAACCTCCAGGAATGATTATTCCGTCGTAAGACCTTAATATTTTCAAGTCCTTCTTGGAACTTTCTAACCTTTCGGCGTTGATCCAATCGATTTTCACTTCGCAGTGATTAGCTCCCGCCGCGTGCTTGAGTGCTTCGTTTATACTCAGGTAGGTGTCGGAGAAGCGAACGTATTTACCAACCATCGCAATTCTTGCCATGTTTTTTGTCCTCCTCATTCGTTCTACGATTTCTTCCCACTTTGCGAGGGCGGATTTCATTTTGTCCAGTTCTAATTGTTTAACTAATAAGTCTCCCAGTCTCTCCTTTTCCAGCAATAGTGGCACTTCATAGACGTTTTTAACATCATGGGCACTGATGACCGCTTTAATTTGTACGTTACAAAAGAGCGAGATTTTTTGCTTCGCATTTTCAGTTAGAGGAGCCCCTCCTCGGCATATCATAAAGTCCGGCAATATCCCTACTTCACGAAGTGCCTTGACGCTGTGTTGGGTTGGTTTTGTTTTTTGCTCTCCGATTACATCCAAAACTGGGACTAGGGTGACATGGACGAAGCTAACGTTATTTGAACCTTCCTCGAGCTTGAGTTGCCTCACGGCCTCAAAAAATGGCATGCTCTCAATATCACCTACGGTCCCCCCTACTTCTATCATGCAGATTTGAGCCGCGCTTTCTTTGGCGATCTGGCGGATGCGTTTCTTGATGACATTCGTTATGTGGGGAATAATCTGAACAGTTTGACCCAGATAATCGCCCTTTCTTTCATTCCCTATCACTTCCCCGTAAATTTGGCCAGTAGTGATGTTGTGTTTTTTGGTCAAGTTGATGTCCAAAAATCGTTCGTAGTGCCCCATGTCTAGATCTATCTCTCCGCCGTCCTCGGTCACGAAAATTTCTCCATGTTCAAAAGGATTTATGGTACCGGCGTCAACGTTAAGATACGGATCTATTTTGATTATGGTAACTTTCAAGCCGCGGGACTGTAGAATTTTGCCAATGGAAGCGGTGGTAATTCCTTTTCCAATTCCGCTTATCACGCCGCCAGTTACGATTAAATATTTCATTATTTTCACCCGTTAGCGACTCCGATGATCTCCTCTACGTTTTTAAACCCATATTCATTTAGGTAAAGCTTTATCCCATTTGCGATTTCTTGGAATATCTTAATCCCCTCGATGGCCACTGCCGATCCTATCTGTACTGCGCTCGCTCCGGCAAGTAAAAACTCAACCGCAGTTTGCCAATCCTTGACCCCGCCGCAGCCGACTACTGGAATCGAGAGATTTGAATAAAGTTCATGGACACATCTTAGGGCTATGGGGTGTATGGCTGTTCCAGAAAGTCCGCCATAGATGTTTGAGAGGACTGGCATTCTAGCTTGCACATCAATTGCCATTGCCTTGATGGTATTGATAGCAACCACCGCATCGGTACCCGCATCTTGGGCAGCGATGGCAGAATTCTGTAAATTATCGCTTAGCCCTAGTTTTGTGTGGACGGGAATTTTCAGCGCCCCTTTAACCTCTTTTACTATCCTGCCCACGGCGACTGGGTCGGATCCTATCTCGAGTCCACGTTTTTCTACATGGGGGCAAGATAAGTTGAGCTCAACGGCATCCGCCCCGACTTTCTCAGCCTCGATACAGATCTCCATGAACTCCTCCGTCTCCCTGCCGGCGACGCTTACCACTACTGGGACTTCTCCATCCTTCGCAATCGGTAGGTCTTGTGATAGATACTCCTTATAGCCAGGATTTGCAAGCCCTACGGCATTGACCAGCCCTCCCTCCACACCAGTGATGATTGGCGTTGAATATCCAGAACGTTTTTCTATTGTTATACTTTTTGTGATTACAGCTCCTGCCCCCTCTGCAGCTGCTCGCTTTAAAATGGTCCCGTTACATAATACGCCGGACGCTAAAATTGTCGGATTTCGTAATTCGATATTCCCAATATTTGTAGTGAGTCCTGTCATTTCATATGTCCCCTATTTCCTTTTCTCGTCATCTATCGTCACTCTCGAACCAGAAAGATCTCTCTTTTGTTTCCCAAATTCAGTATTGAGGAGAAAATTGCCTTCGAATATTGGTCCTTCGGTGCAAACTCGCAATCCAACTGGATCCAACACGCAGCTACCGCAGATACCAAACCCACATTTCATGTATCTCTCGAGTGATGCCTGTGCTCGAATACTTCTCTCCACTCCTAATTGTACAACTCTGTGCATCATCTGCTCCGAACCACATGTGAGTATAAAATCAAATTCCCTTGTGTCTAGGACCGATTCCATGAGTTCAGTCGCTCTTCCTTTGAAACCTTCCGAGCCATCGTCTGTGGCTAAATTAAGTTCCACATCCATATTTTTCACTTCGTCCAGGAAGAGGAGATCGGATTTAGTCTTTGCTCCCTGTATGTAACTACACCTCACGTTGTTTTTTGATAATATTTTAGCAGCGTAAATCAATGGTGCGACTCCATATCCACCTCCCACGACAAGAAAGGATTTACCGTCAAGAGAAAATCCATTGCCAAACGGACCTCGTAAAAAGAGAGTGCTTCCTATCTCGAGTTTATGTAGCTCAGAAGTTGTAGTCCCTTCCCTAGAAACCGATATTCTGATGAAGTCTTCTCCCTCGTCTGTTATGCTCATGGGCACTTCTTCGTGACCCGGTAACCACACCATGACAAACTGTCCTGGACGGGTGAGACATTTCATTTGTTTTTCTAGATAAAATGACTTCACCCTCGGGCTCTCCCCGACAATTTTTCGTATTTTTGAGGGCTTGAACTTGAAACTTTTATAAGATAATATCTCCTTTTCGTAACTCTCTAACTTAGGATCGAATATTTTCTCTTGCAAGTACATCCCTCATTTTATAAGCATATGTAAAGATGCTACTCCACTTTTTGCCATGTGATAGTTGCAACACCCTGGTAGCAGATTATGTTTATAAAACGATGTAGGAAGTATTTGATCTCTCCTTTCCAAATCAATAAGCTCAAGCCCCACGTTATATTTTAATCCAGAGATGATATCACTCCTCTTGTAAATTTTTGTTTTTCTTGATGTACGTGATGACCCTATCGTAATCTTCTTTTTTTACTAGTCCCTTTGAAAACATTTCCCCCATTAGCTTGGATGAAGTCATGAGTGCGAGCAGGTTCACACTTTTTTTGGCCAAGTTTTTTACGCCACCTTGTTCGCGATCAACTAGGACTATTGCGCAGTCTACCTTTCCACTTCGTTCCCGTATGGCCTCTACTGCTCGTAATAGACTTCCAGCGGAAGTAACGGCATCGTCAACAACTAGAACCGAGTCTCCAGGATTTATCACCCCTTCCACTAGTCCTTTGGTTCCGTGTGTCCTTTTATCTCCCCTAACATATAGGAAGGGTTTTTTTAGTTTGTAAGCTACCATAGATCCTATTGGCACCCCAGCGGTAGCTATCCCCGCGATGCGGTCAAAGGAGAGGTTGCGTGATCTGAGTTCAGCGACGTAAGCGTTAGTGACCAAGTCAAAAAGTTCTTGATGGGAGGGCGTGGCTCTGAGGTCGATGTAATAAGGGCTCATGATGCCTGAGCTTAGCTTAAACTCTCCCACCATGACACAACTGTGCTTTGCTAGCGCCACTGCAATTTTCTGTATGTCGACTTTCATCTCCCTAACCTTAGCTAGGATCTCGTTAGCCTTCTCCTTAGGGGCAGAGGCCTGAGCTATGCTCCTACCAATTATCTCAAAATCAGCACCAGCCGAGAGGGCCGAACCGAAACCTGCACCCTGTGCACCAACCCCAGGGGAGAAGATCAATTTGGACGGGTAGGTGTTTTTAGCATGGGTTATCAAGTGGGGGTAGGTTGCAGGTACGATAAATCCGTCCACGCCAGCTTGGGCCGCGATGGAGAGTAATTCATCGTAATGTCTGTTGAGATGCTCGCTGGCTCCCGGGTGGCTCATCGCGCATAACCCTAACACGCCTTTTTCTCTGTCCTCAGCCATATTCACCACTTCGTCCAGTCCTCCATTGATGCCGACGATAGCGTGAATGATTATTGCGTCGAACCCCACGTCAAATAGCTGAGATGCTTCCAGGCCGTTTATGTGCCCTATATCGGCCATTTTTGGATCACAGACGAAGAGATAATTTTTCCGATAGGAGTTGATGATTTCTTCCACGAGGTCCAGTCCAAGGCCGAATATCAACGGAAGTCCAATTTTTACGCCCGCTACCAATCCGTTTAGTTCTGGAAGTAGGTCGTGGATCCTTTCGCAAGTGTTGAGCCTTTCTTTCGATCTTTGATGCGGTCTCAACGCGTAAGGATTAATAACCGGATCAAGTGCGAGGATAATTTTAGAATTTGATTTACCGGTCCGCTCAGATATTAGGTCTGTGAAGGTTTTACCCAAAAGCCCAGCTTTAATTAAGTAGATGTATTATAAAAAGTTTTTTATTTTGTGGCGGGCCCGGAGGGATTCGAACCCTCGATCTACAGCTTTTTCCGGCTGCTTAGGACGCTTACGGGTGAGTAATTCTCACTTGCCGCCCTATCCTGGCTAGGCCACGGGCCCTGTACAAATTTGTTCCGAGAGTTTATGAGCATGCAGCTACCGCGAAAGTTATTTATAATCGGCGTTTTAATGGATTTTGAAGTTGGTGATTAAGTGGTTGCAACAAGACCTTTAGGTGCGTTACTTTGCGTCGTCACGGTTCTGGTGGCATTCGCCCACATCTTTTTCGGTTACGTAAGCGGCGGCGGGAGTGGTTGGGCTCGCGGGGCGCTGGCGTTTGCATTGCCCTTAACTGCCGGGATTATTGTAGCCTGCGGGTTAGGATTTTGGCTAGGATGGATTATGGTTACAACTAAAGATGCCGCTCCTACTTCTGATCCAGCAGTTACGCAAGAAGAAAGCAAGCCCGAGAAACCTGACTAATAAAACCATCCACATTCGCAGTCTTTAAGTGATAGTTGTTTTAAATTTATTGGGTGTAAGTTTGAACTATCGTAGATGGTTAATCGTCGTGTACCTAATCTCCCTAATGATCATCTCAACTTCGATTCTTTTAGTGCCTGGACAAAAGTACGATACCCTCACGACCTCAGACAGTGGTTGGGTTTATGATGTTGCTGTGGAGATATCAAAAAATGAAGGTTTTGTCAAGAGTAACCCGCTTTCTCATGCTCCCTACGGATGGACTGTTGTCTCCAACGAGCAGCTTCAGCCATTGCTTACCGTGATTCTTTATAAGGGTGTTAGTTCTCTAAATTCGAGCGTCTCCTTGATGGATGTCGTGATGTTCTGGGCCCCATTAATCTTTGCCATATCATTGATTCCTATTTTTCTGATAGGGAAGGAGCTGGGAGGAGACTTCGGCGGAGCTGCTGCGGCATTTTTCGCGGCGTTCATGGTTTCGTCAATTTACTGGATGAAGGTCGGTGCGTACGACCGAGAGCCCATCAAGTTTATTTTAACTTCCCTCACGCTTTATTTCACCATAAAGCTGTTCAAGGCTCCCAAGGGTGAGATGCCTAAGTTTGCCATTTTGGCAGGTATATCCTTCGGGTTATTTATTTTAGCTTGGCCCGGCGCAATTTTCTTGACCGCGATTGTTTTCGGCGGATTGATATTCGTTCTCTTAACCGGATTTTTTGGAAAGTTAATTCGAAATTTTTCAGATATTTTCGGTTCTGTTAGCTCAACAATTCGGAACCATTTGGATTTAATAATCTGGGTTTTGGCAATGATGGGAGTAGTGTCATTAATATCGTTGATTTTCGGACAGCCACCTGGTTCTTGGGCGGCAATTTTCCAAACCATGGTAGATTACGCAGGAATAGGTGGAGGTGGAGCAGTTGGGGTCTCCATGCCTGTCTATGCCACGGAGGCACAAGTCGCGGGTCCGATTGACCAGACTCTTAGAGTTTTCTACAATGATGAGGTTTTATCCGCTTTCGTAGTCCTCTTGATGGGCGTGTCTCTGGCGAGGTTCCTTTGGACGAGGAAGCGTTGGGAAATATTTGTATTTGCTTGGATGATAGTCCTCGTGGCAATGGTTTTCCCAGGCACGGGTCAATCCAGATATGTGCGTGAGTGGTGGCCATTAGTTGCAGTTCTAGCTGGTGTGGGGGTTGCAACCCTCGTATCCTTGGTGAGACGAGCGCTATCTCATCAATCACTGGGATGGTTAAGAGGGATACAGAACCCGATGTTAGCGACTGTCGTGATAATTGTCGCCGCGTTACCATTCGTCATGAACGCTTATGCCGTGGCAGATGTCACTACCCCGCCGACAGAATGGGGTGGTCGCACCGGACTGGATTCAGATCTTATGGATTCTTTCAGGTGGTTGAAAGAAAATACCTCCGAAGACTCCATAGTTGCGATAGAGTGGTCCTTTGGTCACTTACTCACGGGAGCTTCCGGTAGACCCACAGTGGCGGATGGGGTTGAGAGTGTGGGAGAAGAGGGAAAGTGGGAAAACGTCTCAGGGCCAGCTCCCCCCGACTACATTTACGTGGCTAGTGATTCGACTGGTACATTCTTGGACGAGCACTTCGTAATCAATGGCAGGCGCAATGATGTTCAGCGGTTACCGTCTTTGGGGTCAGATGAGGAAATTTTGTTTTATATAGACACTTACCGCGAAAACTATGATGTAAGAATAGACTACTGGCTTACCCATGCTTATCAGGCTCCAGAAGGGATTTTTGGTACTATCCGAGAAATCTCAAGTCCCAGTCTATCAACAAGTCTAGATGATCGAGATATAGTCTTTGCTTTTTCCGGTGAAAATGTGTTCTATAATCACGAGCGAATGGAGGCATTTAAAGTACAAGACAACGTCAATCAATACTTCACAGGCATAGTTTTAGCTTCCTACAGTCAGAGCGGGGGAATCGGGAATCCTTTCGACCACAGTTTTAGAGTGGATTCCCAAGTATCTAAGATATTATGGATTTTCATACCAGATTGGATAGAATCACCCACATTCGATCAGACCGTGGCACTACAGAGCGCTCCTTACTACGACGGTCCACCTCTTTATTCACGTATTTTCGAAGGTGTGGGTGAGTTACCAGATTTCATGAGCGTTGCCTACACCAGTCCAAACGGCTTAGTAAAAGTCATCAAGATCGACCACGGGTCGTAACCATGCAACAACCCCGTGGGACTCGTGACCTTTTCGGTGAGGAACTCGTTAGCATCCGTCTGGTTATGCGAACTATGAACGATATCTTCAAACGTTATAGCTACGAAGAGGTGGAAACCCCCATCTTCGAATATCTGGAGCTCTTTACAAAGAAAAGCGGTTCCAACGTGGTGGGACAGCTCTATGCTTTTAAAGACAAGTCCTCTCGGGACCTAGCCCTGAGGCCAGAACTTACCGCACCGGTGGTCCGCTTTTATATCCAAAGGCTCAGGTCCACTCCAAAACCGGTCAAGATTTTCTACTTCGGTCATTGTTTTAGGTACGAAGAGCCGCAGGCGAGGAGATGGAGACAGTTTCTTCAAGCGGGCGTTGAGATCATAGGTTCAAAAGACCCAGCAGCCGATGCAGAGGTGGCAGCGCTTTCGAGTAATCTTATGCAAGAACTTGGCTTTATGGATCGCGAGCTTCGTTTGGGTCACATTCACCTGCTCCGAGAGATATTGGTCCATTCCGGGATAAGAGAAGACGCTCAGGATCCCATCCTGCGGGCTATCGACTCCAGGGAGGTCAAGCGTATCGATAATGAGTTCAAGCTGGCCGGGATTCGTAGTGCTGACCAAAAGTTACTCCGAAATTTAATAGGATTGCGTGGGGGTTTTTCCGTCATCGATAAGGCTAGTAAGCTGCTCCGAGGAATTCCCCGGGCATCGAAAGCCTTGGATAATCTGCGCGAAATTATTAGCTATCTTGTCCCGCTGGGCGTAAAAAACATCTCTATAGATTTAGGCATCGCTCGTGGCCTCGATTACTACACGGGTTTCGTGTTCGAGATATACTTGGATGGGGTTCAAGTTGCCGGAGGAGGGCGCTACGACGGACTTGTTGGAAATATAGGTGGAGAACCCACACCGGCAGTCGGAGTTGGATATGGTGTGGATAGAATAGCTCGAGCCATTTTGACCCGCGGTATGGCGTTGCCCACGGTTCGACTGGACTGCGTAGTTCTACCGGTCGACGATAAAGTTCGCGCGGCGGCAATGGAGATTGTTACTGAACTTCGCAAGGCAGGCATGTCTGTGGACACTGATTTTATGGGGCGAACTCTTCGAAAGGCGATGGCTCATGCAAACGCGTTGAAGGCTAGTCGCGTGGTCGTAGTTGGGAAGAAAGATTTGAGAGAGGGCCGAGTGGTTCTCAGGGATATGGGTACTGGAAAACAGGAGCAGATACCTCGCGGAGAGATTGTGGAAAGACTAAAATCTGTATCCTAATCTCTCGAACGTCTTCTTCATAACTAATGAATCCTGCTCGAGGACAGGCGATTCAGAGATGATGGTGATGTTAATTTTTCGCTTCAGGATTTCCCTAGCCAGAGGTTCGAATGGTGGCTCGTCAAAGCTGATGGGAAGGTGACGTCTCTCGTTTCCCGTGTCTGTAATTTTTGCAGGGGTCCACTCCATGCCGGTGAAATGTGAATGCAGGTGCTTCAGCTTGAGGGGCTTGAGCTTATCGAAAACATCAGCGTAATTGATCTTACCAGCACTCCTCGCCCAGAGATGGGAAAAGTCCGCCACGGGCTCGCATCCACGGACTTCCTTACAAAGTTCGACGAGCTCATCCAAGGTGCCGAAGGCGCTGACTTTCCCAGTGGTTTCGTGACCGAGAATTACTCCATTAATGCCCATCGATTTCATACTGTCGAGCATGTCTAGGTCGGCTTCCTTCACCGATTCGAATGCTGCATGGGAACTAAGGGAACCGTAGTAGCCGGGGTGAAAAACTGCGATGTGAGCACCCATATGGTGTGACCGTTCAACCGAGTCAAGGATTCTCTTTTTCGATGCTTCGAGTTTCACCTTATCGGTAGAGCATAGATTTATGAAGTAAGGACAGTGGACAGAGAGATTGACATTTAACTTTTTTCCGAGCTTTCCCACTTCGTCAGCTGTCTCGTTCTTCATTGCCACTCCGCGCACGAACTCAACCTCCAAAGCCTTTAGCTGAAGTTCTGCCACCTGCATGAGGCCCGCCATGGTGCTCTTGTCCTTAGTGGAGATTGGTACACCCGCTGGTCCTAGAAAAATCATGCTTCTACCCAAAACACTTATGGCGAAAGACAGAAAACTCTTCCCTCAGAGGCAGTGAAATGTTGAGCAGGATTCGGGACAGAGCCAGAGATTGGATAAGGCCTATAGCAGAGAATATTGCCAGGACCAGAGTCAGTCCGAATATTCTCACTTTCCTAGGACTCATCATGGGTTTCATCGCTGCATTATTCTTTGCCAGAGGAGAGCAATTTATCGCCGGTATCGCTCTCCTTGCTGCTGGTTTTTTTGATGTGATAGACGGAGCAGTGGCCAGAGTACTTCAGAGAGAGACGGCTTTCGGAGGGGTTCTCGACTCAGTAGTTGATCGTTACGTGGACTTTCTGCTCTATGCGGGCATTATCTATGCGTTCATCTCCGGAGTAATTGCCGAGCCCGTCTTTATGCAAGGTTGGGGTTGGGCATGGGGGATTTTGGCGATAGTAGGAAGCCTCATGGTCAGCTATGTCAGGACTCGATCAGAAGCGGCTGGTTCTGGCAAGCTCAATGTGGGGGTGGCAGAGCGAGCTGAGCGGCTGATAATTCTATCATTTGGAGCACTGATAGGTTACACACAATTTGCGGTCATGATAATTGTCTTTCTCACTCACCTAACAGTGCTTCAGAGAATGTTCGCGAGCAAGCATAGATTAAGCTAACAAAGTTTTAAATGCAGGTTTTCGAAGTACTTGACAGCCTCTTGCAACAATGCCTCGCCTTTCTTAGTGATCTTGTAGTATTTCCTGGCCGGTTTGCCTCGTTGCTCCTCCCATTTCATGGTGACATAATCTCCCCGCTGAAGGCGGTACAGTACTAGGTAGGAGGACACTGTCGGGGGCTTCCACCCGAATCTTTTTTCGGTCTCTATCCGGAGCTCGTATCCGTACATCGGGCGCTCCTTGAGAAGCCTTAAAAAGTATGGCCAGATCATCTCGTTTGTTGTCTTCTTTTCCATCCTAGCAACGGCCATACATAACCCAATTTTATCTCGCCGTAAACTTTAAATAGTTTATTTTTGGATATAGTTCATAATATGATATAGTATAAAAATGGAGATATATCATGACAATTAAAGTAGCAATAGTCGGGGTGGGCAACTGTGCCTCTTCGCTGGTTCAGGGCTTGGAATATTACAAGGGTGCGAGGGAGGACCAGTTCGTCCCGGGGCTTATGCACGTGAACTTTGGCGGGTATCACATTCGCGACATACAGTTGGTCGCTGCTTTTGATGTAGACACTAACAAGGTTGGCAGTGATTTATCCGAGGCAATATTCTCACCGCCCAATTGTACGGTAAAGTTCAGCGACGTGCATCGCTTGGATGTTGAGGTCATGAAGGGAGAAGTATCCGACGGTCTGGGTAAGTACCTGAAGCCAGTTATCCCAGTGGATCACACGCAGAAACCCGTGAATGTGGTGGAGGTGCTGAAGGAAAAGCAAGCAGATGTATTAATCAGTTATTTGCCGGTCGGGAGCTACAATTCCTCCCGCTTCTACGCGCAGCAGGCTATTGAAGCGAGCTGCGGTTACATCAACTGTATTCCAGAGTTCCTAGTTTCGGGCAAGGATGGGGGCAAGCGCTTTAAGGATGCGGGGCTACCCTGCGCTGGCGACGACATAAAATCTCAA
The DNA here is from genome assembly GCA_964343275.1 of Hadarchaeota archaeon (SeqCode). Taxonomy (GTDB): domain Archaea; phylum Hadarchaeota; class Hadarchaeia; order Hadarchaeales; family Hadarchaeaceae; genus Hadarchaeum. The sequence goes on along the minus strand of CAYFIY010000022.1, from coordinate 1,383 downwards.
GTAGGGGCTACCATCTTGCATCGTATGTTGGCCCGGCTTCTGCTGGATCGAGGGGTTAAGGTAGATGAGAGCTACCAACTGAACATTGGTGGAAATACTGATTTTTTGAACATGTTGGAGGAGGAGCGTTTGAGTTCCAAGAGGATTAGCAAGACCGAGGCGGTCTCTAGCCAAGTTCCATATGAGGTGCCTCTTCGAATAGGCCCAAGCGATTACGTCCCATTCCTAAAGGACAACAAAGTCTGTTATATCCACATGCGCGGAAGAAAGTTCGGCGAAATTCCGTTGAACATAGATGTGAAACTATCGGTGGAGGACTCGCCAAATTCGGCTGGGGTGGTAATCGACGCCATTAGGGCAGTGAAGCTCGCTCTCGATCGCGGTATCTCGGGTCCTTTGGTGGGAGTGTCAGCTTACTTCTTCAAACATCCGCCGGTTCAGTTGTCAGACACCGAGGCTAGACAGGCGGTTGAGGACTTCATCATTGGCAAGGAGAGGAAATAGTTGGATCTCGATGTAGTGGTCATTGGTCACGTGGCGATAGATATAAACGTGTTGCCTCAGGGCGTCATAGAGAACGCCCTCGGCGGGGCGCCGACCTACGCAGGGCTCGCTTTTGCGGCGCTCAGGAAAAATGTGGGAGTAGTTTCAAAAGTGGGGGCAGATTTTCCGGAGAAATTTCCGCCCATTTACAGCAAGTTGGGCCTCGACACCGAAGGCATCTTTGTTGCAGGTGAGTACACCACCACCTTCGAGAATGTTTACGATGAATTCGGAAACAGGACCCAGACCTGCAAACACATCGCGCCAGAGATAACTGCCAATGACATCCCAAGCGACTACTCAGATGCTAGAGCTTTCTACGTCTCTCCAATTGCCAACGAGATGACCCCGGAAGTTTTGAGGTCCGTGAAGAAGAAGTCCAACATTGTGATGCTAGACCCTCAGGGTATACTGCGCTTGATTGGGTCCGATGGTCGCGTTGAAATCAAGTCGAGAGAACTCGCAGAGTTTCTACAGTATGTTGATGTGGTGAAGTTAGGAAAAGAGGAGGCTCAGGTTCTGAATGGAGACGTAGAGAGTGCTCTTCAGAGCATCCTGGAATTAGGTCCTAAAATAGCAATCTTGACCAAAGGTAACGAACCGACAATCGTGCTCAGCGATGGAAAGCCTTTGAAAGTGAATCCTCTCAAAGTAGACGCGAAGGATATGACTGGAGCTGGCGATGTCTTCGGAGCTGCTTTTCTGGCCAGGTACATGGTCACGCGAGACGTGGTCACCTCGACCAAATTTGCCGTTGCGGTAGCTGGGTTAAAAATAAGATACAAAGGTCCTACCGGCTTTCCATCTGAGAAAGAAGCTTTGGAATCATTATCTAGTGTG
>CAYFIY010000021.1:0-22598 GCA_964343275.1 Hadarchaeota archaeon (SeqCode) | reverse complement strand
TTAGTTCGCCTTTCTTTTTAGATGACAGATATTTAATCACTTTTTAATTGAATTCATATATATGTTTTTAAAAAATTATGCGAAGATATTTTCAATTTGCACAATAATTAAATATAGGTGGTTTATTCAGATAATTAGCTAGAGGTGCCAATTTATGTGTTCTCTACCCATTCAGTCATCTTCACAATAATTTTTAAATTTTGCCAACAGAATAGAAAACGATCTATGTGACAGTAGAAAAGGTGCCAATTGAAAAGTTTCCTGGAGTAGTCAGATTACAAAACTTGGCGGCTAAATATTATGAGCGCAAGCTTTTTGCCGAGGCAACGAGGTCGGATAGAATCCCAAAGCATCTCGCAATTATCTTGGACGGCAATAGAAGGTTTGCAAGCGAGAAAGGCGTAAAAAGGTTCAAAGGCCATATTTTCGGTGCTAAGAAACTAGAGGAAGTTATCGGTTGGTGTCAAGAACTAGGGATTAAACACATAACAGTATATGCTTTTTCAAGCGAGAACTTCACTCGTACTGACGAGGAAGTTAAATTGATTTTGAATTTGCTCGCATCCAAATTCAGGGAAGTGGCCAAAGATGCGCGCGTTCATAAATACAAGATAAAAATAAGAGCGATAGGTAATTTGGGTTCTTTACCTAGCCAGGTTCAGAAAGCGATCGAAGAGGCTCAAGAGGCGACCCAGGTTTATGATGGTAATACACTGAATATAGCTGTGGGTTACGGTGGTAGAGCCGAGCTAGCGGAAGCCGTTAGAAAAATTTGTGAACGTATTAAAAATGGGGAACTAAACCCGGTTGACGTTGACGAAAATTTAATAAGTAACTACCTGTACACTGCCGGTCTGCCGGATCCTGATTTGATTATCAGAACCAGCGGTGAGGAACGTCTCAGTGGCTTCTTGCTTTGGCAATCGGCTTACAGTGAGCTCTACTTTTGCGAGGCAAATTGGCCTTCCTTTAGCAAGATAGATTTTTTAAGGGCAATTAGGACATACCAAAGCCGCGAGCGGAGATTTGGGAAGTGATCAATTGGAAGCGGAAATCGCGGTCGTTGGTGGCTCTGGACTTTATTCTATTGCTTCGCTCGAAAATTTTAGGACTAAATCTTTTTCGACCCCTTTCGGTACTTCTAAGATCCTCGTGGGGAAGTTGAGCGGTCGCAGAGTGGCGTTTCTCCCAAGACATGGTGCAGACCATACTATCCCACCTCATCTCATCAACTATCGCGCGAATATATGGGCGCTAAATAGGCTCGGTGTCACTAGGGTACTTGCCACAACGGCCAGTGGTTCTATTAATCCCAAAATGCGGATGGGGGATCTTGCCATCCTGACTCAGTTCTTGGATTTTACAAAAGGCCGTCCGCAAACATTCTATGAGGGAGGTAAGAAAGGGGTGGTCCACGTAGATGTTTCAGAACCTTATTGCCCAGAGTTGCGGAAGATATTGATTAAAAGTGCGAAAAAACTTGGGATAAAGGTACACCCTCATGCTAATTACGCTTGCACTGAAGGCCCCAGGTTTGAAACATCAGCTGAAATAAAAGCATTTGGAAAACTCGGTGCTAATCTCGTTGGAATGACGAACGTACCGGAATGCGTTCTAGCGCGCGAACTTGAAATATGCTACGCCGCAATTGGAGTGGTTACCAATTATGGGGCTGGTATTTCTAAGACAAAGCTTAGCCATTATTCGGTCATCAAGCTCATGAACGAGAACATTAAACAAGTCCAATGTTTGATTCTTGAGTCAATTCCAATGATTCCTAAAAAAAGATCGTGTTCATGTCCTAGTGCGCTTGAAGGAGCAGCAATATAAAATTTACTCGTAAGTTTCCTCTTGGTATTCAGGAGGTTCGATCTCGAATTCTTTTATGTGTGGTTTCTTGTTTTTTTCTTTCTTGTCCACTATTACAGCTACTTCTTTGGGTTCCTTTCCCTTCTCGCTTATTTTGTATGAAGATGGTTTCTTCAATTTTACCCTATAGCTGCATCTAGAGCAAGTTAGTCGCGTTGACCTACCAACTTTATTCGGGACCAATAAAGTGCCGCACTTTGGACAGAACTCCATGAGACTCACCAATATATTTGAGCTTTTAAAGTAGGTTATCCTTATAAACCTATCGCTGTCTATACCGTTTTCAAAATTTTTGATTTTTTCTCATCTTTGATAAATCTAACAATAAAATAACTGTTTTTTATTTTTTTGGTTTTAAAAGTCTAATAATGCTATTTTTGACCCAAATCAGGCAATTAATGATGCATTGATAAAAAACGTAAAAGTTTTAACCTGTAAAAGATAAGAATAAAATGCTTTTGGAGGCGAGTTTGAGGGGGTCTGGTGAATACAACCCCTAAGGTAGAGATTGTGCCATATATAAATAAAATAGAACTGAGAGGCTTCAAGTCTTTTGGCAATACCAAGGTCAGTGTGCCACTTTCTAGAGGTTTGACGGCCGTAGTTGGACCAAACGGAATGGGTAAGAGCAATATCATAGACGCGTTATGCTTCGTTTTGGGTTGGATGAGTGCTAAGACATTGCGGGCCGTAAGATTCTCCGATTTGCTTTTTAACGGCGCTAATGGCCGTAGACCAGCTACTTTCGCCGAAGTTTCACTTTACTTCAACAATACAGATAGAGGCCTTCAGATAAATTCAAAAGAAGTGGTCATTATGCGCCATGTAAATCGCAATGGAAAGTGCATCTATAAAATAAACAAGCGGAGGGCGACCAGAGAAGAAATTGTAGATTTGTTGGCATCTAAGATGACATCCCCTGGGGGTTATAACTTTGTCCTCCAGGGGGAGGTCAACCGGTTTTTTAGCATGGATCCCGTTGAGCGTAGGAAGATCATAGATGACCTCGCCGGAGTGGCCGAATTTGACGATAAGAAGCGCAAGTCTCTGGTGGAACTTCAGAAAGTAGAGGCTAACCTAGGCCACGCGGGTGCCGTTCTTCAAGAGATTGCCGGTCAAAGGGAGAATTTGCGTGGACAGATGGAAACCGCAATTTATTTTAAACAGCTTAAGCGTGAACTTAACCAAATTCAAGGATCCCTGTTGCAGATTCGTAAGGAAAAATACGCAAAAAAGCTGTCACAGATAAAACTGAGGATATCAAAATTAGAGGAAGAAATTACCTTAATCAAAAATAGGTACAAGAAAATTTCGGATTATAAAGAAAGTTTAGATGATAAGATATCCGAAATTGAACGCCAGGTGGATTATAAAAAAAGTTCAGACGTATTGGTTGACGCAGAAAGAGCGCGAACTGAGATCATCACCCTTGGTGACGTGCTAAAACGAACAGATGAAAAAAAGTCGGCCCTGGATCGGGAAATTGAAGTTCTTTCGGTGCGAATCAAACAATTACGGGATTCTAAAAAAGATGATGTGGATCATGGAATTATTGTCCTCTCATCTAAATTTGAGACTCTTCGCGGAAAATTTGTAGAACTCAGCAATTCCCTCAGCAAATGTGAATCTATAGCTTCAGCAGGGGCAGTCCTTGACCGGCTGAACGGAGTTCTAGGTGATCTGTCCAGCACAATAAAGAAGATTTCTGGCGTTTGGGGCGAGACTACTAAATCTGAGTTGAAAAGTTCTCAGGCACAGAGCAAAATTAATTTGCGAGATGAACTCATCGGTTTGCAGAGGACTAGGGAAGAATTTGAGAAACAAACTCTGGATTTTAAGAATAAGATTCAAGAATCGAAGTCAAAGCTTGAAGGTGCAGAAGCTTTCGAAAGAGAAATTCGTTCCTCAATAGACTCCCTTAACGCTCGAAAGAACAAACAGAGACAGAAAATAGATAACTTAATCAAAAAAGCGCGGGCAATAGAACCCAAGCTGCGGGAATCTGAAGGCCATCTTCAGAGGTTGCAGATTCACCAAAATGCTCTCGCCGCTGATATCAGAGATATAAACAGCAATCTTAAAAAAATCGGGGAATCGAGTTTACCCCGAAATGTCGATTCAGGTGTTTTGGAGAGAAAGGCTCAGAAACTGGAAACTGAGATAACTTCGCTTGGAGATAAAGTTAATCTTCGAGCTATTCAAGATTTTAGGGACTCAGAACGTCGATATAATGAGGAAAAGTTGAAATACGATAAGCTGTATGCGGAAAAAGAATCTTTGCTTGACTTTATGCGTGAAATCGATGAGAAAAAGAAGCAAGTTTTCATGAAAACATATACAGAAATTTCAAATCAATTCACTGAGATATTTAAGAGTCTATCTCCAAATGGGGATGCCAAGTTGAAATTGGAAAATGAAACGTCACCATTTGATGGTGGTTTGGAAATAGTAGCAAGACCGGAGGGTTCGGGAGCTTCTTACATAGGTTCACTCTCTGGAGGTCAAAAGGCCATCACCGCCCTAGCGTTCATATTTGCACTTCAGCGCTACAGACCGTCCACTTTCTACGTATTGGATGAAATAGATGCCCACTTAGATCCGAAGAACAGGTCCCGGGTAGCGAAAATGCTGCACAAGTTCTCTCGAGAATCCCAGATAGTCGTCATTACTTTGCACGACAGCCTAATGTCAGTTGCCGATAGGCTTTTTGGTGTAACTAAGGAAAATGGAGTGTCCCGCCTATACTCTGTGGAGCTTTCAGAAGTTGGAGGCTAAATAAATGACAGTGCTAACCGACCAACCTATGCAAACTCTTCTCGAGCTTGTGCAACAGCATAAACTCGATCCGTGGGATGTAGATATTGAAAAGCTAGCCTATCTGTACATACAGCGGGTCAGGAAGATAATTGATGTAGATCTGAGATCCTCAGGGCGGACTTTACTTTCATCCTCGGTCTTGTTGCGGATAAAATCCGAACATGCACTCAACGGACGAAGGAAGAAAATCGATGCCGAAGAAATCGATGATCTTTTGGACATCAATCTACCGGATTTAGGGGAGATAAATATTATCCAGAGCACTCCGAGAAAAATAACTTTAGTTGACTTGCTTGGGGCACTTAAAGATGCACTTAAGGAAATACCTGAGAAAAAACCTGTGGTCAGCAAAAAAATGGAGAGAGTTGTAAAATCGGTGGATGAATATGAGATTAACATAATTAAGCACATGGCACTTTTACACAAAAGGATTTTAGACCTTTTAGATTCTGGAAACCATCTAACCCTTATAAAACTCGTCGGGGAGCAAACAAAGATAGCCATAGCTAGGATGCTATTATTGCTACTTTATCTTTTTGCAGACGGAAAAATAGCACTTGAGCAATCAGAAATGTTTGGGGAAATATGTGTATCGGTTCCGGAAGGTGTAAAAAATGGGAATTAAGCAAGATCGTTCAGTAGTCGAAGCGGCCTTATATGCATCTGATCGTCCGTTGACCTTGTCCGAAATTAAAAGGCTAATCGGGACATCATCCGAAACCTACGTTATGAAAATAATGGAGGAAGTGAAGAGTGAATATGGGAGACGCAGGGGTCCACTCCAAATGGTAGAAACGGGTAAAGATACATTTACACTGCGTCTAGGCGATGAGTATGTTCCAAAGCTTGGTGGTGTTATCCCTAAAATTAAAGTGACCAGGGGGGCGTTAAAGACCTTGGCGATGATTGCATATAATCAGAACATATCTCAATCAAGGTTGGCAGAAAATCGAGGGAGCAGGGCATACGAACACATCAGGCAGCTTATTTCACTGGGGTTTGTCGAGTCTAAACCATTAGGCAGAACACGCGTGTTGCGGACTTCGAAGAAGTTTGCGGGCTATTTTGGTTTTGTAGACGATATGGACAAAATTCGGGAAGAAATAGAAAGTCGCATGCGATAAGCTCTTTAGCATGCTAAGCATAACTTTTCTGGTGTTATCTGTGGGGCAATGGCAAGGACGATCTCTGAAAAAGCCGAGCGGTGGACGCATATGGGCTAGCAGAAGCAAACGAAAGAAGGAAATAGGAAGCGAATTCGTAGAGCCCAAGGTAGGAAAGATAAAATGTGTTCGTGTGCGGACTTTTGGTGGCAGTGAGAAAATGAACATGCTGTCCACAGATATCGCAAACGTTATGGATTCAAATACAGGTCATGCTGAAAAAACAAAAATAATTAAAGTGGTTGAAAGTCCAGCGGATATGCATTTCATCCGTAGAAGCATTTTAACTATGGGCGCGGTAATCGATACCGAGCTTGGTAAGGCGAGGATAACGAGTAGGCCAGGCCAAGTTGGTATGGTCGACGCCGTATTAGTCGAACCAAAAAAGCCTGGACCACAGATGGGTTCTTCATAAACCCATTTTCATATCGGATATCAAATAGCCAGATTTATCGAAATGGGTCATTGGGGAGCAAAAATAAAGTATTGAGGCGTTTGTTCATCCTGCTGTTTGGTTTTTAAGTTGGTTTACTTGAGCCAGCCTAATAGGCGCCCCTTCCCTAATTCATGCATTTTCAATTTTATTAGCTTCTTTAATATCGGTACACCTTCGCCGGTTTTTGCTGATATCGGCACCATCACATCGAACCATTGACGCCATGGCGGTAAAATTCCGAGTCGTTTACATATATCGTCTAGAACGTTGTTGCGATCCCACTTTTTAATGATGTCGATTTTATTTACAATTACGATTGGATTTAACTCAAGTTCTTGCAAAAATGAAAAAATTTCTATATCTATTGGAACTTGTCCCCGATCATCCCATCTCTCGGCTATCTCCGAAAAGGATCTGGCATCTAATACCTCTAAGGACAGTATTATCCTGTCCCGGTTTTGTTCTATGTATTTGACAATTTCCGTTTTCTTTTTTTCCCGCGTGGTTTTGGAAATTCCGCTCATAAACCCGAAGCCAGGCATATCCACGATTTCCATTCTGCCGACCTTATAATGGTCTATTCTACGGGTGAGTCCAGGGCGCCTGCCGATTGGTATCTTTTTTCCAGTGAGCTGTCGGATAACACTTGATTTGCCCACATTTGAACGACCCAAGAGCACGATTTCCATCTAGTCCCATATCAATTAGGTAAAGTTGTTATCAAATTGTTTGCGATGGTCGATTTTTCAAAATATTAAAGAAGCTTAGGAGTGACTTTATCAGAGCGCTCGCACGCATATCATTGACGGCAAATCCAAATTCGTAGCAATCGAACGGAAAGACGTGGACATAGTTATAATCGATAATAAGATAGTCAAGACGGAGCGTAAGATTATGAACGAACTTGAAATTATGGATAATGCGATGGAGGTTGGCCAGTTAAATGACGGAGCTAAAAAGTTTCTTTGCCCCAGCTAGCATCGCTGTTATAGGTGCCTCGCAAAAGCAGGGTAAACTGGGACATGAAATACTAAAAAATATTATCGACGCGAGATTTAAAGGGAAGATTTATCCGATAAATCCCAAGGCAGACGAAATCTTGGGACTAAAGTGCTACACTTCCGTAAAAGATGTACCAGATGAGGTTGAACTAGTCGTCATTATCGTCCCAGCTCGCTTCGTTCCGAGTATAATCTCAGACTGTAGCTCAAGAGGGACAAAGGCCGCGGTGGTTATATCTGGTGGCTTCGGAGAAACCGGAGCGGCAGGGGCTGAGCTTGAAAGGCAACTAGTAGAGGCCGCTAGAAAGTCTAAAATAAGAGTGGTAGGTCCAAACTGTCAGGGCATAAACAGCACATCGGCTGGTCTTTGTGCCAGCTGGCCACTGGTTAAAACAAAGGGGCCTATTTCAGTGGTCTCCCAGAGTGGCACATTGCTGGCGGCAGTCGCTTGCTGGGCAGAGGAAGATGGGATAGGTATCGATAAGGCGGCGGCTTTAGGAAACAAATGCGATGTGGATGAAACCGAACTATTAGAATATTTGGTTGCTGACGATAATACCAAGGTAGTTGCACTTTACATCGAAGGATTGAGGGATGGTAGAAATTTTTTTAATGTAGCCCGCACTACAGCACAAAAAAAACCCGTCTTGGTGCTGAAAGGTGGTCGTACCCTGAAAGGTGCAGAGGCTGTGGCTTCCCATACCCGCTCCCTTTCTGGCAATGACGTTATCTTTGATTCAGTTTTCAAAAAGTTAGGTATTCGGAGGACGTCAAGTGTGGAAGATCTGTATGATGCCTGCAAGGGTTTTGCATCCCTCCCCTCCCCGAAAGGAAAAAATGTGGCCGTCGTCACGAGTTCTGGAGGTTCAGGTATCTTGGCCGTGGATGCGTGTGAGGAATTGGGGCTTAATGTGATTACACTTCCGGTGTCGGTGCATGACCGGATGGCGGAAAAACTTCCTTCTGAGTGCATCCTGCGTAATCCCATTGATCTAACGGGTAGTGCTACAACTCAGATGTACGACGAGGTCCTCTCCGAGTTGACCAAGTTAAATGAGGTGGATTCCGTGATAGTGATAGTTGGAGATCCTATGCCTGGCGTATCTGAGGTTATTGCGAGGTATATCTCCAAAGGCAAAACAATCATACCGATAATGCTTGGTGGGGGAAAGGTTGAGGAGGAAGAAAAAGCAAAGCTTAGAGAGATGAAGCTCCCCCATTACCCAAGTCCAGTTCGTGGTGCAAAAGCCCTAGCGGCTATGGCCCACTATTCCTCAGGTACAATGCAATAAATTATTTAACCGAATAAACATTAAAATATGAAATCAGATAAAATTAGAAAATATGGTAATCGCATGGCTTCTAAAGTCGATAAAATTGTTGAAGATGCCCCTGGCAAGCGTTTACTGCTCATGGGAAATGAAGCCATAGCAAGAGGGGCTATAGAAGCTGGCGTCGGGCTTGCAGCTTCTTACCCCGGCACCCCGTCTTCAGAAATTCTGGAGACTCTTGCTCTCGCCGCCCCAAAGCTGGGCTTCCATGCTCAATGGTCTACTAACGAGAAAGTCGCCTTTGAAGTGGCAGCAGGAGCCGCAATAACTGGTGTTCGCGCTATAACTTCTCTGAAGAATGCTGGGCTCAACTGGGTTATGGACATGTTCATGACTCTTGTGTACAGCGGGGTCAGGGGAGGATTAGTTATCGCGGTTGCAGATGACCCAGATGCACACTACTCCTCTAATGAACAGGATACACGCTTTGCTGCTCAATACGCCGAGATCCCTTGTTTGGAGCCCTCGAATGTTCAAGAAGCTAGGGAGATGGCTCGTTATGCGTTTGAACTTTCAGAGGAACTCGAACTCCCGGTCTTTTTGCGTACGGTTACAAGGATTTCTCATGCTTCAGGTGATGTTGAGTTGGGCAAGATAGAGAGATCGGAGCGCAAGCCTGTTTTTGATAAGCACTGGAAGGTGCCATGGCGCTGGAACGTTTATGGGCCACCAGGTCCTGTTGAAAAACACCGCTGGTTACATGGCCAAATGCCGAAAATCAAGGCGATAGTTGAGACGTTGCCATGGAACAAACTCGATTTGAAAGAAGGACAATCTCACGCTGTCGTGGCATCTGGCATCGGGGCAAGCTATGCGATGGATGCGATAAAAATACTGGGACTGGAAGAAAGTGTCGCGTTTTTAAAGGTAGGAACGCCGACTCCTATGCCCAAGAAACTCGTCGAACGCTTGCTGAAGTTCGTCAAAAAGGTGGTCGTGATCGAGGAAGGTGAGCCATTTATCGAGCTTCAAATGAAAGAAATGGCGAAGGATTTCAATCCCGAGGTGGAAATTCTTGGTAGGCTTAGCGGTTGCGTTCCGCAGGTAGGGGAGATAAACATAGATGTAGCGTCAAAGGCTATCGCGAACATGACTGGAAAAAATATTGTTGCCGACGAAGAAATGGAAAAGACTAAGAAAGAAATCGAAAAAATTCTGGCTCCGCGTTCGTCCACACTATGCGCTGGTTGTCCGCACCTGGGTAGCTATTGGGCTCTGAGAATGGTGCTTCACAAAGCTGGAAAGGTGCCCATCGTTAACGGTGATATAGGATGTTATGAACAGGGCGGATACGGACTGGCTGGAAAAGAATATAAACCTAGCTTTTCTTCAAAGTCCGTAAAATACTCGATCGAAGCGCCTTATGAAATACTCGACACAAACTACATCATGGGTGGAGGAATTGGCGTAATGCAGGGGCAGTTCTTTGCAGGTTACATGGACGGATCAGTGATAGCAGTAGCAGGTGATTCTACCTTTTTCCATGCTTGTATCCCTGCGGTCATTAATGCGGTCTACAATAAGGCCAAAGGGGTATTTCTCGTGCTGGATAATTCCTGGACGGCAATGACCGGACACCAGCCAAATCCAGTAACTGGGGAAACTGCCACAGGTGAGAAAGCCAAAGTACTCTGTATCGAGGATATCGTGAGAGCCCTCGGTGTAGAGGTCCTGAAAGTCGTAGATTCCTTTGACTTAAAGGGTATGGAGAGTGCATTAGAAGAGGTACTTAAGAGCGATAAGTTTGCGGTGGTGGTGTCGAGGGGTGTCTGCACGCTGCAAGCTCAACGCCTGAAACAGTACCATGGAAAACGAATGATTTTTGATAAGGACAAATGTACCGCATGTAAACTTTGTGTTGGCCTCGGCTGCCCTGCCATAACCTTCAGCGTTGAGGAAAAGAAGGCCGGCATAGACCCCATCCTCTGCGTGGGATGTGGACTTTGTGCACAAGTTTGCCCCGTGGATGCCATAAGAATTGGTGAATAAATGGCCGACCTTAATCTTGTAATAGCTGGAGTCGGCGGACAGGGCAGCATCCTAGCGTCCCACATAGTGGCGATGGCAGCCATAGGAGACGGCGTCCGGGTGCGTGTGGGCGAAACGTTTGGGGCAGCGATGCGCGGAGGAGCCGTTGCCAGTCATGTTCGTATAGGTAAGGATGTTTATTCCCCGCTAATTCCACGCGGAGGTGCTGAAATCGTCTTGGCACTCGAGCCCTTAGAAGGACTCAGAAATGTGGTAAAATTCCTAGGGAAAGGAGGACTTTTATTGACCAACACTCGCCCTTGGTTTCCAGTCGACGTAACCATAGGACGGGCAAAATACCCGAAGATAGAGTCCATAAGGGATTCGATCAGAAAGCTTGGCGGTAATATCGTCGAGATAGATGCAACTTCGTTGGCCCAACAAGCAGGTAACGTTCGAACATTAAACGTGTTGATGCTGGGGGCGTTAGCGGCTACTGGAAAATTGCCCGTCTCAGTCGAAACGTTAAAACAGGTCATAAGGGAAAATGTACCTTCAAAGACCATAGAAGTTAATTCGCGTGCATTTGATATTGGAATCAACTCGATGAATAAATGAGTTATTACTTTTAAGAAATTATTTGTGCTAAACGGAATTTACGATTTTTAGCTCATAGCGATAAGCTTTCTGAGAAATTTTATCGCGCAGATTAATGCTTTAAATGGTTTGAGATAGGACAGCCAAAATTTGTGATTATATAATATTTCCAAACTTGACATTTGTTCACGAAGCTGTTAATTTTTTATTCGACTAATTTAGATAGCGATATCGTAACTTCGTCTTTATGTTTAAGCTTGGTGTAAATCCCGCGTAAATTTTTGATGTTCCTACCATTGACGAGGATTTCGCATTCGGCATTGGTTTCGCCAGTGGTTGGATCAAGCACTAGTTCAACAAGCTTTGGATGCCTTCTACTAAGTTTCATTAATATGGTGTCCATGGTTTCGCTGTCGCCAATAGGTACTTTTATGAGGTCGGTACCCATTCGTTTTTTAAGGTCGTCGCTTAATTTTACAGCTACTTCCATCGCATCACTGTTTTTGAGGTTCGATCCGTGGCCATCACTCCATAATTAAAATCATTTTAGACATTCAACAGTAATGATGTTGGCTTCTAAAAGTCTTTTGGACGTGAGGAGTTCGCATGCCGTCTATTTAAATTTGAAAAATAACGTAAATGTTTGATAAAATGTCGCAGAAAATTGTGCTTGCATTTTCAGGTGGGTTGGATACAAGCTTTTGTACGGTCTATCTCAGGGAAGAAAAAGGAGTGGACGTAATTACTGCGACCATAGACACTGGCGGATTGAGCAAGGAGGAGCTAAAATACATAGAAAATCGTTCCAAGGAACTGGGGGCAGTGAAGCATTATTTTATCGATGCCAAAGACGAAATTTTTCAAGAGATAATTTCCAATGTAATCAAAGCTAACGCGCTCTATCAGGGCGTTTATCCTCTAATGTGCTCCGATCGATATATCATAGGAAAACATCTGGTCGGTGTTGCCAAGAAGGAGAAGGCAACAGTAGTTGCTCATGGGAGCACTGGAGCAGGGAACGATCAGATAAGAATTGACGCCACGGTGATGACCTTGGCTCCTAAAATCAAAATAGTGGCGCCCATACGGGAACTTGGCGCGCGGCGACAGGATGAGATAAAATATTTGGAAAAAAAAGGGTTTGAAGTAAAAAGTGAGACTAAGAAGTATACGATAAATGAGAACGTGTTTGGACGTACTATCTCCGGATCGGAAATTGATGAGAACAAGACCCCGAGCGAAGAAGTGTGGGTCTTGAGCAGAGTTCGTAAGAAAAATCCGGACAGTGTAAAGATTTCCTTTAAAAAGGGCATACCCATGGCGATAAATGGTAAGGAAATCAGAGGGATAGAAATTATTCAAAAGCTAAACCAGATAGCTGGCGCACAAGGGTACGGGAGAAGCCTTTACATAGAGGATGAGACCCTTGGTATCAAGGGTTATCAGGCATTTGAAGCGCCTGGCATGCTTTTACTTACAGAGTCGCACAAGGCGCTTGAGAGACTTGTACTCACACACCATCAGCTGAATACCAAACTATCCCTGGAAAACATTTATGCCGATCTTTCTTATCGTGGGCTGTTTTACGAGCCTGTTATGCGAGATATAGAAAAGTTCATTGATTCTACCCAAGAGGTCGTGACTGGCGATGTTACTATGCGGTTGCAGAATATGAGTGCTATCCAGGAAAGCGTGTCTTCTCCCCACACGTTAATGCGGGAAGATATCGCACGCTATGCACAGATGGCTGGCTGGAAGGGATCGGACGCCGAATCATTCATAAAGATGTACGGATTGCAACAGAGAATTGCTTGGTCGAGGAAAACAAATAAAAAGTAGTTCACTGCCTATTGTTTGGAACCCACAAAATGTTTATCTAAACTCAATTACAAAGGGTAATGATAAATAGGGGTTGATGATTTGCTGCGCAAAGGGCGTTTCCAGAAGTCAATGGATTCGCTTGCTAGCTGGTATACTTCATCCATGGCCGATGATATCAGGATATTTTATCCGACGGTTCGGATCAACATTGCCCAAACAGTAATGTTGGCCGAATGTGGAATAATTGCGAAAAAAGATGCGGCGGCTATCTTGCGTTCGCTTCATGGGCTTTACAAAGGCGGTATTTCCTACCTGGAACTCAGGCCGGAACTTGAGGACATACATATGGCTGTGGAAGAGTTCGTTACTAAGTCAACCGACGAGCATATTGGTGGTAAGCTTCATACAGCCAAAAGCAGAAACGATCAAGTTTCCGCGGCGATAAGACTTGAGCTTCGTAAGGATCTTCTCGACGTCGGCAATGGGTTGCTGAAGTTAGTAAAAACATTGACACAAATCTCCGGGAAAAATGTCGAAACAATCATGCCCGGATATACTCATCTCCAAGTGGCAGAGCCAACCACCTTTGCTCATTACCTCTCCGCCTATTGTTCGGTCTTCCTTCGTGATGTTAAGCGTATCGAGCAAGCATACGAGGTCACAAATTGTTGTCCTATGGGGGCTTGCGCTTTTGCAGGTACTAGCTTCCCATTAGACCGCGCAATGGTTGCGCATCTCTTAGGATTTAGACGTATAATTGAAAATACCATGGACGCGGTGGGCTCTAGAGATTTTATCATCCAGACCATTGGCACATTGACTATTGCAATGATTAACTTAAGCAGGCTCGTCGAGGAAATTTTACTCTGGACTTCTTCGGAGTTTTCAATGATAGATATACCGGACGAGTTTGTTTCCACAAGCAGCATAATGCCTCAAAAGAAAAACCAGGTCGTTGCTGAGATGGCTAGGGCAAAGACGTGTCGCCTAATAGGTAATTTAGCTGGCGCTTCTTCTCTGCTCAAAGCCCTTCCCCAAGCCTATAACCTCGATTTTCAAGAGCTGACCCCTTTACTTTGGAGCTCTGTCGACGAGACTAAGAACACTGTGGAAGTGGTGTGTAATCTCATGGAGGCGATAAAACCAAATAAAAATATAATGCGCGAAAGGGCAGAACGTGGATTCTCAGTTGCCACAGAGCTTGCAGATACTCTGGTGCGGGAGGTGGGATTGTCTTTCAGAGAGGCCCATCTCATAGTCGGACGGATGGTGACCATGGCTCAAGAAAGTGCTAAATCTGCATCGGAGTTGACCTCGGAGGATTTGGCAGCAGCATCTAAGGAAACTATCGGAAAAAAAATAGCTTTAGAGCCCCAAGACTTGGAGGCGGCGCTTGACATTGAAAATTGCGTTTCATCTAGGAATCTACCCGGTGGGCCCGCTCCGAAGTCGGTAAAAGGTCAGATCGTGTTATTTAGGCGAAAGTCAAAACAACATTACAAAAACATCCGAGCCTGGAAACGGATGATAATAAAATCCGAAGAAAAGCTGTTAAAGAAGGCCAAGATGGGGTTTTGATGTCCGTTAAGGTTAGCATAGTAGGAGCATCCGGGTATGTAGGTGGGGAACTCTTCAGATTGCTTGTAAATCATCCAAAGGTAAATCTTGTCGGAGCATACGATATCCGTAGTTCTGGCCGACGTCTAGGCGAGATACACCCCAACCTGCGGAGTATAGTGGATATAAAAATAGAGAAACCTAACTACGAGGAGATTGGTGATAAATCAGACCTCATATTCATCGCGACCCCGCACGGAGTTGCCATGAAGTTCGTCCCAAAACTTTTGGATGGCAGTGCTAGGATTGTCGACCTCAGCGCCGATTATAGGTTGGATGATGTTAAGGTCTTCGAGAGTTACTACGCGAAGCATGAGAGCCCAAACTTGAAAGGGGTTTATGGTCTGCCGGAGATAAATCGTGCGAAGATAAAGCGCGCGAAGCTGGTGGCTAATCCTGGATGTTTTCCAACTGCGGCGGTTATCAGCGTGGCTCCCTTAGTGAAGATGAAGTTGATCGATTTAGACCACATGATAATAGACGCAAAAACAGGAACTTCTGGCGCAGGTGCTGCCCTTACCGAAACCACACATCATCCAATTGCTGCAGCAAACATTCTAGCTTATTCCGTTACCAAACACCGACATGCCCCAGAGATAGACCAGGAGTTGAGCAAGCTAGCAGGAGGGGTAGTTAAGGTCCATTTCACGCCACATATGTTGCCGCTTGTGAGGGGGATCTTTTCAACGGCCCATGTCTTTTTAAAGAAGGCACTGGAAAAAGAAGCTCTGTTGAGAATTTATGGGGATTTATATAGTCGGGAGCCGTTTGTCCGCGTGAGAGAAGAACTACCACAAGTCAACTTCGCGGTGGGGTCGAACTATTGCGATATTGGCCTTGAGGTGGATACAAAAAAGAACCGGGTAGTAGTTTTGGCTGCTATTGATAATCTCGTCAAAGGGGCTTCGGGACAGGCAATTCAAAACATGAACATAATGCTAGGGTTTAACGAAACTGAGGGTCTAAGGAATCCGGCTTTGCGGCCTTGATTCATAATCGAACACCGTCCGCAAAAAGTTAAATAAGGGCACGCTATTTTTGTTTGGTGCTAGGATGACGACAGTTCTAGAAGGTGGCATTACAGAGGTTCCTGGTTTCTCAGCTGCAGGAGTCCGGGCAGGGGTGAAGCGTCGTGGCTTGGATGTCATGTTGATTGCCTCCGAAGATGGCCCCGTACCTGCTGCAGGTGCTTTCACGACAAACATGGTTAAAGGCGCCCCTGTGATTATAACCTCGAAAAATCTGAAAAATGGTAAGCTTGGAGCCGTGGTTGCTAATTCTGGAATTTCGAACGCTTTTACGGGGAAGCGAGGTTTGCGCGATGCGCGTAGGATGGCTCGACTGGCGGCAAGATTATTGAAGATGCGAGTAGGCAACGTTGCAGTTGCATCCACAGGCTTAATCGGGGCAAACCTGCCAATTCGTAGGATAGAATCAGGAATCCGCGAGGCGGCGAGGGAGTTGTCTAACTCGCGGGCAGCTAGTCTCAATGCAGTGAAGGCCATAATGACTACGGACACAGTCCCAAAGGAAATAGCCGTTCAAATAGAGCTTGAGAATGGCACACAAGTGAAGATTGGAGGAATAGCAAAGGGGGCAGGTATGATTTCTCCCGAAATGAAGACCGCAACTATGCTTGTCTTTGTAGTTACTGATGTAGCGATAACTCCAGACGCCCTTCGTGCTGCACTCCAACCCGTTATAGATCGGAGCTTGAATATGGTAAACATTGATGGAGATATGAGCACGAGCGACATGGTCATTGTGATGGCGAACGGGCGGGCCAAAAATAGGAGAATCACCAAGGGGCACAAGGATAAGGAGTTTCAGGATGGTCTTGAGTTCGTGCTGACGGAGCTGGCTTGGATGATTGCAAAGGACGGAGAGGGTGCTACCCACCTAACAGAGGTGCAAATCAAAAATGCTAAGAATTTAAAGGAAGCCCAGATGGCCGCGAAAGCTGTCGCTGGATCAATTTTGGTTAAATCCGCCGTTTTCGGGCGTGATCCCAACTGGGGCAGAATAGTTTCGGCGTTGGGGTATTCAGGTGCAATTTTTAATCCTTCAAAATTAAGTCTCGAGCTAGTCAGCGAACGCGGTCGAGTAGATCTGCTGCGGCGTGGCAAGTCTGCATCAAAGAGAGCGCTTGAAAGAGCTCGCGATATTCTGCGCAGCAGAGAAATAGAGTTTCACCTCGACCTAGCTATAGGAAATGCAGCCGCTGTAGCGTGGGGATGCGATCTAACATACGATTACGTAAAGATCAATTCCCGATACACCACCTAACAATTATATTAATGTTTACAATTAGATCGGACCAATTTGTTCATAATCTTGAAGTTGAGTTTTAGACGCTTAAAGATTAAAGCAACTAACATTCATTACATAAATGATGTGATATGAAGCTTTTTACCGTAGGACCAGTTGCTTGCCGTCCCGAGGTTCTCGAAGAGATGAAACGTCAGATGTTCAGCCACCGCAGTGAGGAATATCAAGCAATTCATAAACAGACCGTGGAACGATTGCAGCGATTTCTCGAAACAAAAAATCAGGTCTTTTTGTTTCCGAGTTCTGGCTCTGGCGTGATGGAAGGCACCGTCCGAAACTGCGTTGAGATGAAGATGCTATGCTGTATAAACGGTGAGTTCGGGAAGCGGTATGCCGAGGTCGGGACATCTAACGGAAAAGAGGTTGATCGCCTAGAGTCGGAGCTGGGCAGTTCAACCACGTCAGAAGCATTGCACGAGAAGCTATCCTCGAGCTCAGATATCGATGCTGTTGCGATTACTTACAATGAGACCAGCGCAGGTGTAATTAATCCATTGCCCGAACTTTCCAAGGTTGTCAAGGAACATGGCAAGATGCTTTTCGTTGATGCGGTTAGCGCGATGGGTGGGGCAGAGATCAAAGTTGACGAATGGGGTATAGATGTTTGTTTTTCGAGCTCCCAAAAGTGCTTTGGAGTTTCACCAGGCTTGGCTGTTGCCACTGTGAGCGAAGATGCTCTGAAGCTGTCTGAGCAGGCTAAGAACAAAGGATGGTATTTCGATTTCAAACTGTACGAGAAATACCAAGCAAAGGGGTGGAGCACCCACATGACTCCCCCGATACCACAGATAGCGGCACTTAACAAGGAACTTGAGATTATAGAGCAGGAAGGGGGAAAACAAAAACGCCTGGAGCTCTACGAGGAGCGCAGTCGCTTGATAAATGAAGGGATAAGGAGACTCGGGTTGTCACTCTTCCCTAGGCAGGGGTGCGAAAGCCCAACCGTGGCTTGCGTGAACGCCCCCGATGGGATGAACGGGCTGAACGTTTACAAACATATGCGTGAGCATAAGTTCGAGTTAGCTAAAGGTTATGGCGCTCTTCGCGAACTGACCTTCAGGATTGGAAAAATGGGTTACATAAGGTTTGAGGACATTGAGGAGATGCTCCAAGCACTAGGCGAGGTCATAAAAAATTAATAATCTCATCAAGATATCGTTATAAAGTTTGGAGAAAATCTTTTTCTGATGCGTATGGCACTAACACCAACTAAACTCATATGGATGGACGGTAAGCTTGTCCCTTGGAAACGAGCTACAGTACATGTGCTTACTCACACTCTCCACTATGGTCTCGGCGTCTTCGAGGGGATCCGATGTTATCGAACACCGAAGGGCCCGGCAGTCTTCAGGTTAAAAGATCACATTCGTAGATTGGGGAATTCAGCAAGATTAGTGGGGATGAAACTTCCATACTCGTCTGACAGTATCGTGAAGGCCACAAAACAGACCATAAAGGCGAATAAGATAGAAGAGTGCTACATCCGACCCATCGCATACTATGGATATGGCGTTATGGGGCTGAACCCAGATGGATCAAATGTTAAAATGGCGATAGCGGTCTGGCCTTGGGGTACCTATCTTGGGGAGGAAGGCATTAAGTCAGGCATTAGGACTAAGATCTCCTCGTGGAGGAGAATCCATTCGAGCATATTACCACCTCAAGCTAAAATCGTGGCCAATTATTCCAACTCCATATTGGCAAAGGTCGATGCGCTGAAATCAGGATACGACGAAGCTATTCTACTGAACATGGATGGATACGTTTCGGAAGGGCCTGGCGAAAATATATTTATGGTCAGAAAAAGCAGGATCATGACGCCTCCCGTCTCATCCGGGGCTCTGACAGGAATAACCAGAAATTCGATAATTAAAATATCTCATGATGAAAATATTGATTTCAAAGAACGGAACATATCGCCGAAGCAGCTCTATTCAGCTGACGAGGCCTTCTTCACAGGCACAGCGGCGGAAGTCACGCCTATTAGGGAGGTCGATGGTAAGCGGATAGGTAAGGGTGGACGAGGACCAATTACTGAGCAACTTCAAGGCATATTCTTCGACGCTGTCTCTGGAAAGGAATCCAAGTACCGCTCTTGGCTTGACTATCTAAAGTAATTTGAGTCGTGATCACAATCAGTAGTGATCAGTCAGAAAAGATGGAGTAATCGTGTCTGAATTTTAAGTATTAGGATTAAATGTTGGCGCACTGGTTGCGTTGGGTCTCATCCCGCAGGTGACCAGAGTCCGGAGGCTCAAAAGTGCTCGGAGGATAGGCTTGTTATTTAACTTTCTTTACCTAACTGGCACTACTTTTTAGCTCATTTATGGAACTACTTTCAGGTCTGATATCTGTGATTCTCTGAAACGGTACCTATGACGTCCTTCGTCTTTTGCTCCTCGGATCCAAGTTGAAGTACGGAATGAACTCGAAGTGATAGTTGGTAGAAAAAACGCATAGAAGCTTTAAACTGGCGTTTCCTTAGACATCGTTAGAGCTATCGAAGCCATCTTCGCATAGAAGTTGTCTTCGGCTTGATCGTAGATAACAGAGTTTGGCCCGTCCATGACCTCGTCCGAAGCTTCCTCTCCCCGCATCACCGGCAGGACATGGGTAACTATAGCCGGTTTGGCCATGAGGTCATTTACGTGCCGCTGCTCAATTCTCCAGTCCTTGTACTTTTTGTAAATATCGATCTCCTTGTTCACGCCGAACTTGGTTGCCCCGACTCTCAGAAATTCATGCGTTCCCCAGCTCCGGGGGAACACCACATTGGCGCCCTTAAGCGATTCTTCGAAGTTGTTGTTCACCTCGAAGCTGCCTCCGCTATCTTTCGCGTTATTTTTACAAGTTTCCACAATCTTAGGGTCAATGTCAAAGCCTTCCGGATGTGATAGATTCACATCCATCCCAAAGCGCGTCGCAATCAGTACCTCTTCTTGTATGCTACACCTCCCCCTCGGTTTACTGGAGTATCCCCAAGTCACGGTGTACTTCTTGCCCTCGAGTTTGCCGATTTTTTCTTCCACAGTCAAAATATCTCCAAGTCCCTGGGTGGGGTGATACGTGCAGTCCGCCATGTTAATCACTGGTACTTCTGCTGCTCTAGCGAACTCCTTCACAACTTTCAGGCCCGCACCGTATATAAAATCTATTTTTTTATCCAGGATTCTAACCCCTATTCCATCAGCATAAGAGCTATACATCTTCGCAGTATCCTTTATTGCTTCCTCTATCCTCGTTGTGGAGACGTCTATAAACGCCGGGTGGCCTCCAAGGATGGCCGTCGCCGCTTCAAAGGCCCCACGTGTGCGAGTAGAGGGAGCATAGAACAGCATGAAGAAGTTATTTCTGTCCAAAACACTTTTAGGACGATCGCCTCGCTTCACAATATTCCTCAGCTTCTTTGCAACATCGATGGCGTGTTTAAGCTCATCGACGCTCCAGTCTTGGGTAGTTATAAAGTCTTTACCGTATAATTCGACCATCGAATCACCACTTAGTATTATCCAAATGACGCTTTATAATATCTTTCCAAAATGTGCTCACTTGCGGATCTGGGTGCCCGTCTTGCCATCGATTGCTTCTACAGCCTTATTGAGGGATGTTATGATAGCTCTCTCGCCACCCCACTTCAAGAACCTTATACAGGCGAGAACTTTTGGCCCCATGCTACCAGGGATAAAGTGCCCTTCGGCAAGATATCTCTCTGCTTCGTCAATAGACATTTCACGGATAGGTTTCTGGGTCGGTTTTCCGAAGTCCAACATCACGTACTCAACATCGGTCAAGATAAGAAAGTCGGTTGCTTGGATAGATTCAGCCATCCGTTCTCCTGCTTTGTCCTTATCGATAACTGCAAATACTCCTTCAAAGTGCCCTTCTGTGTTTTCGATTACAGGTATCCCGCCACCGCCCGAGGCTATAACCAACACTCCTTTGTCAATTAGTTCCTTAATCGATTGCCCCTCAACATTTCTGATCGGATCTGGGGAGGGTACAACTCTCCTAAAAGGTTTGGGTGTGGAACCTGTAGGCTTAACTTGTTTGATGACGAAACCCTTCATTTTCTCATCTAAATGCTCTTTTCCAGCTGGTGGATTGATGACATAACCTTTATCTTTTGCAAGCTGGTCAGCCTCTTCCTTGGTGAAGAAGTTGCCAACTGGTTTTGATGGATCCAGAAAATCAGGATCGTTAGCACTTACTAAAACTTGGTTATTAATAGAAATTACTGGTACCTCAGCCAGCCGTCCCCCAGCATCTTTTAAAAGGTTTTGGAGAGTGTTCTGAAACATATATCCTATTTGTCCTTGTGTCATTGCATTAATTATATCCAGAGTCTGGGCTGGGACCAATTTAGCTCCTTCCTCCTGCTGGACTAAAAGGTTGCCTGCTTGAGGACCGTTACCATGCGTTATAGTTATCCTGTCATCCTTCTCGTGTCTCTTCATCAACTCCAATATCTGTTTGCAAGTTATTTCCACGTTCCTAAACTGTTCCTCAGGAGTTCCCTTCTCATTGGCTTGTTTTATGGCGTTTCCGCCGAGAGCTATTAATAATCTCATTTTACACCACCTATTTTTTTTATCTTTCTTCCTTTAATAATTATACTAATATTCCCTTTTTTCATATGCAATCTATTTTCTGCTTGCGCGTATATAACGCTTCTTGGCACATCGAATACCTCTGCTGCTATCTTGTTCCTCATGTAAGCTGGTAGGCGACGCATGACGATTACATCATTTTTGCTGTGTTTCAGTAATTCCTTATTTAATTTCTATGGCATGAATATTTTCTCTATATCATCTTGCGCTGTTTTTTCCTCTGGGTTATCAAACGCAATTCAATAATCGGTATATACTACATCAGCATTCTCCACCGCTTTTATTGGCTAATGTTTAATAACTAGTTTTAAGCTGCTCACCTTTGCAGTATTTTAAAACTGTCGACTGGCAATTTAAATCCTAGATTTGTTATGATACTTTCCTACAGATTGGATCTTTCTAGTGATATTTCTAAAGATTTACCTACAGTTCAACGTCGTTCTCTCACAAAAACAGGCAATCGTTTCTCTACCCCTATTGAGTGCATGGTCTTTCTGTACGGAATGTTGGTTATAATGTTAATGGGGTTAAATGGGATTCTTTTGCGCACGATGCTTATAAGTTCGCCGCCAAAAAGAACGTTAGACATTCGATCAAACACGCTGTGGACCTATCTTCTGCTATTTGTTCTGATGATGTTAAACGCAGCTTGACCCATGCGTATTGAGATTGTTCTATATTTTTCCAAAACCGTTCCATCTTATTTAAAGTTGTGCTTATGGTTTAAGATATATTTTCGTTTCAGCTAATTAGTGGGTTAATCTTTATTCTCAATAATTATTGCACAAAAATATTTATGTAAAAAATTACTCTCCAAAATGATATTAATATGAAAGATAATTTAGGTTCGTATAAAAAGAGGGTGAGCCATCTGGAAAAATATTACACAGTCGGAAAGACCGCCCCTAGGAAGGACGCGGTTCCTAAAGTGACTGGTCACGAGAAGTACACCTGCGATATTGTATTGCCTAACATGCTATATGGAAGGGTGCTTAGGAGTCCATACCCCCACGCCAAGGTCAAGAGTATAGACACTAGCAAAG
>CAYFIY010000020.1:0-23767 GCA_964343275.1 Hadarchaeota archaeon (SeqCode) | reverse complement strand
GCATTACGCTCCACCTCGCCCACCTCAACCATAGGTACTGCAATGCCCATGATGTTACGAGTCGAAATCTCTATATGGAGTCCTTTTTTGGCTTCATTTGCCGCCTGTATTGTCTCGAGGGTACCTAAATCCGCCATACAATCGGAAAGAGCAAGATAGGCGTTCGATAGTTGCCCAATCGCCTTGACCCGAGATCCATGAATTCTCTTCAAAATGGTAAAAAGTTCCATTACCAAAGCATCCATTTTATCCTTTAGTAAATCGTGTCCTTTCTGAGCCAAGCTGGCGCGCTTCTTGATCTTCAGCAGCTCCATTCGAGTCGGCGAAACCGTCAAAACCATTGCCATTTACTCGTCCTCCTTAACAACTATTTCGGCCCCAACTGTCCTTCTAATCATGTCACGAAGCTCGTCGGCTTTTGGAGCATAGCCAGTTTTATCTGGAATTCTGAGAACGAGGGGCAAAAGCTTCTTTTTACTGATTATCTGTTGATATTCAACCCCTAAATCGTCTGCAACTCGGTGGGTTATTATAATCAGGCCAATTTCTTCGCTAGCTAAAAATTCATTAAGCTTCGCTAGCGTACTGTCCTTTGATATGTGCACATGCGTGTAGGCCGTACCGGCCAAAGCCATGCCAGCCACATTGTCCGAGTCGCCAATAGCTGCTATTTTATAACTCAACTTTCGGCACCTTTTTGATTTTTTCCTTTATTTTAGATGGCTCCACCTGATCTGCCTTGAGCTTAATAATAGAGCGGAGATTCTTCATCTCGTTCTCTTTCAATTTGATAAACGAGATCATAGGAGCTATTCCGAAAAAATTTGTAAATTCAATCCATCTGCATAACTTTAGATATGCCTCGTCTAGAAGCCGCTCAGCAGCGGGGATGCCATGTTTTTCTATTTTAGAGATATAATCGGATAGGAGTTTCCCATATTTTGTAATATGTATCATGTGCACGGCCGTGCGGATATCTTCTGCTACAATCATTGCCTTCAGCATTGCTTCATTGATCTCGTAAGAGGGCCTAACTACATACCTATCAATCTCATCGCGTGGAACTCCTTCCTGCTTTAGCCGCAAAATCAGTTTGACGTTAACGGAGTCTATCTCGTAACCAACTATCGACTTCAAAATTGAACGCTGATGCCGCTTAGACTTCACATCCTTCCACAAGCTTGTGAAATAGTGCTTATCAAGGGCTGAGAGCAGGACGATTAGTCCAAGCTTCTCGTATTCGCCTAATGTCGACGAAATAACATCGAAGTATTCACTGCCCTTCAAAAACTCGAGTAATCTATCCAGATCTTCGGCTGACGCGAGAATCTCCAGCCTTTGAGGAGACATTATAGGTGAAGGAAGCAAACCGTGAAGTCTCTGGTTCACTGGGACATTGTTGTGAATCATTGTGATTATGGCCTTGAGATTCCAAAGGTCCACCCGCTGGAGTAATCTCGAAATAGTTCCTTTGCGCACATTTGGCGTCATGTTTAGGAGTTCACGAAAACGCGTGTTCACACTTTCCCTCAGCGCTCGTTCCACTGCAAAAATGTCAACCTTCTCGTCTTTTGTAATTTCCAAGAGCTGCGCCCGATATTCCGTGTCTTCCAGAGCGGAGAACACATTCATAATTTTCGGGGCATCGGCGAACTCCATCAATCGAGATTCGGAAAGCAACCTTGCCTCCCAAGCACTAATCGTAGCATTACAGAATACATAGGCTAGAGAGCGTCTAGCACTAATGATCACCCAAGCAAAAAGGGCACCAATCAAACCGAAGATGAGAACTAGGACCTCAATCATTTAGACCCTTCGGATAGGACCCTTGCAACCTTCACTCGCAAGGCTTCGATTTCCATTCGCATCTTACCCTCAAACGTCTCGTCAATTTCTACCTTGCCATCGTGAGTTCCGAGTCTTATCCCACCGACGGTCTGGATTGATTCACCGAAGGTGATGCTGGCAGCCTTTTCATCCTCGCCAAGTTCTCGCAATATTTGGTCCTTTGATTTTTCTAGATTTTTTAAATCACGGGGATTAGCTCTAATTACAATTTTGTTCGAGCCGAGCTTTTTGCAAGCGCTTCCTACCATGCGAACTAGATCTTTTTTATATTTCGCCGAAGATGCGTAATCCGCAAGTTTTTTTCCGGCCTCTTTTATGACCGCATCTATAAGCATCTCTCTCTTCCGTAGTATCTCCCTTCTTGCCCTCAACCTACCTTCAGCGAGCAACTCTTCGTAAATATGATTTCCTTGCGCATGTGCCTCTTTCAACTCTCTTTCTTCCTCCTCTCTCGCGCTAATACGAGCAGCATCAAGTAGAGTGCGTACCTCTTTCTTGGCATTTTGGACTATACCCGCTGATTTCTCCTCGGCATCCTTGAGGATATTCTCAACTATGAGCTGTGCACCCTTCTCTATCGCCAAACTTTAGCCCTCCTTTTACATCGCACCGATGCTCGATAGAATCAAAATCGTTGCCAAAAGGCCCAAGATAGCGTAAAGCTCCACCATTACAGTGTACATCATACTTTGGCTGAACACTTCTGGCCTTTTTGCGACGGCGCTGACACCCGCAGTAGCGACCTTCCCCTGTAGGATTGCTGTAACCCCTTGTATAATGGATGGAACGGCTGCTGCCAGTACTGCTAAGCCCATCCATGCAAAAGTCACGTCTCCAGCTATTTTGGATACAACTGCTGGGTAGGCAGCAAACATTATCAAGAAACCAGCTACGAAACCGTAGATTCCCTGCGTTCCTGGGAGCACCTCAAGCACGAAGAGCTTTGAGAACTTCTTCGGATCTTCAGCTGATACCGCTGCTGCTGCAACCCCTGTCATCCCGACACCAAATGCAGAGAAAATCCCAGGGATGACCACCGCCAATCCTGCTGCCAATGCTATCAGAACTTCTTCTCCTGCCAAATCATTCACCTCCTTCTACTTGGGTGAACATCCTTTTAGCTTTAAAGGGAGCGAACTTTTCCCCTCCCGACTCGTAAAATTTTCCAAAAAACTCGGCAAAGTGCAAACGCATGGTATGAATGTAGGCACCGAGAGAATTAATAAATATATTAAAACTGTGGGCAGCTATGAATACAAACCCAATCGCAATAAATGCCAAAACCGCTATTACTATGCTTGGCGAGAAAGAAAGATTTGGAACCACTGCGCTAGTCCACATTATGCTAAGGATGAAATTTATCGAAAAAGCTATTACTCCAGTAGCTATTCCCAGGGCCAGAAGCCTAGAATAGGAAGTCACATCAGCTATCAACCCTGTTATACCATAAATGAAGCTAATAGGTCCCCCAACTTTTTCTTGAATATTTTTTCCCATTATAATTGCACCCACGACGCCTATTGCCAAACCTGAGAAAAAGAGAGCCCTAAACGCCACGATGATGGATTCTGACGAAAGAAGCGGGTTGAAGGCGGGAAAAAGCCCTATTTTTGGAAACGCATAGCTCAAACCGAATTCATGCAATCCCACGCCTAAAATGCAAAAGCCCAGTCCGAAGAAGCCGATTAGGAGCATAACTCGAGCAAGACGATTGAATATTACACTTTTCCAATCCTTCCTAAAGATGTCCTTTATTACCCCAACTAGTCCAAATGCGGCGATGAGATGAAAGATACCTATGAAGATGACCAACTTAAGCAGCGGAATCGGTCGCTGAATTGGGTTCACCCACAGGCCCTGCCCAAACCCGAACCACCCTCCTATTAGGATGCCAACTACCACTGTGAATATCGCGCAAACTGTCATCATCCGCCGGAGACCTTTCGGAAATATTTTAGATATCTGTACGCCCGATATCATGAAGATCCCTAGCGCCACACCATAACCAGCGTCTGATAGAGCTATTGCAAAGAACAACGCGAAGGTGAAGCTCAGAAAAGGTGTAGGATCTATTTCGTCGTACTTGGCCAAGCCATACATCCCGGTGACGAACTCGAAGTCCGACACTACCTTGGGATTTTCCAGTTCAATGGGAACTGATTCCACCTCTGCTTTTTCCGGTTCATAAGTTCGAAAAATTTGGTGACCTTTTGTCGCGCTGCTTAATATCTTCTCAAGATGGGCCACTTTTTTTATTTTGACCCACCCCTCAGCCATCGTGGTGGCGTCCGTATAACCGAAAAGACTTACACCTTCTAGTCGTTCCTTCTGGATTTCCAGTAGTTCCATAACTTTGAAAACTTCTTTTGACTTTGTTTTAGCCATGTCTCCAACAGCCTGTTCTAAGTCTTGACGTTGCTTTTCAACCCCTGCCAGTTGTTTTTCAATATCTTGTATAGCCTCCGCAGGCGGACCAGCCCCCCCCGGAATCTCCAATATTTCAATATCGTAGCGATAAAGCACCGGGGACAGCTTCCGATAATCTCGGACATGGCACGCTACAATAACAGTTATTATCTTCCCCGTCCCTATGCTTGAGATAAAGATTCGCTCCGCCAGCGCCTCATCGGCCACACTTGAGAATTCTTCGACTTGCTCCTCGGCAATGCGTCCGACGGTAAGCTGAATCTCGTCAGTTGAACGTAGATGAGACAAAGGAAATTTTATTTCTTTAAAGCTTTCGAGCGTTTCAAGTTTGGAGAGTAAATCCTGATGCATTCGAGAGAGCTGATCGCTTTTTTCCTTAAGCTGGCCCACATTTGGCTCTAACTCGTCAAGGCTCTCTTTTGCTAATTTCAATATTTGCTCAAGCGTAAACTCCTTAACTTTAGCCGTCTTTTCTGCAGGTTGCCCTAGGAACCCCCCCATATCCCTGAACTTCGCAAGCAAGGATGAAATCTCAAACACTTCCTCACTGAGGGCGTTCCGAGACAACTCCAAGCCTGAAATTTCCTTGAGCTGGACAACGCCTGCCCCATGCAGTCTCGCGACTACTTTGTCACGTGCCTGCATAGAAAAGATAATGCGAAACTTCTTCATTCTTGCTGTTTTTAACACCAAGTCACCCAACGATAGTGTCCACGATTAACTTGATGGCCTCTTCGCTCCGCGTTTTAGCCTTTCGTTCCATTGCCAGTGACTTTTTCTTCGCCTCGCTTAGCAGTTCTTGTATCCCGACCTCAGCCTTTTGCCTTGACTCCTCAATTACCTTCTCGATTTTAGTCTTCGCCTCGAGCTTGGACTTCTCCTTGATCTTCTCAGATTCTTTTCGAGCGGAGTCTAGAACAGACGAGGCTTCAAGTTGCGCTTTTTGGAATTGCTCCTTTGCTTTTTCCTCTACCTCAAAAATCATGCGGAGGCTTTCTTCAACCATCATTCCACCGTCCAGATCCCTCTTGGCAATAAGGATAGCAGCACTTAAAAACATAATGGGATAGTTTATAAAAATAGCAAAGATAACTTAAGTGAGAGGTATAAGTTTGGGAAAAATAAACAGGATTACCGGTCCAGTGGTTATAGCCGACGACATGCGTGGCTCTGAGATGTACGAACTAGTGAAAGTCGGTGAGCAGGGATTAATGGGGGAGATAATAGGCCTCGCTGGGAACCGTGCGACCATTCAAGTCTACGAGGAAACAACAGGCATAAAACCCGCCGAGAAGGTAGAGGGCACCGGAAAACCACTTTCGGTCGAACTTGGCCCTGGGCTTATCGGCGCAATCTACGATGGCACGCAACGACCGCTTACCGTCATTAAAGCCGAGGTTGGAGACATGATCAAGCGTGGCGTCTTTGCTCACGCTTTGCCTCGCGATAAAAAGTGGGAGTTCGCGCCAAAGATCAAGAAAGGCAACGAAGTCATGGAAGGTGACATTTTGGGAACGGTAAAGGAGAGCAAGATCATAGAGCACAGGATATTGGTTCCGCCAGGTATGGGGGGTAAAGTTATTGAGATTATGGATGGGTCACATAAAGTCGAGGATATCATCGCCACAGTCGAAAATTCTGATGGGAGACGGGATATCTCAATGATGCAAATATGGCCAGTACGAAAAGCGCGTCCGTTCAAGAAGATGTTCGACCCAAGAGAGCCACTGTTAACTGGACAGCGCATCGCTGATACCTTTTTCCCGATTGCAAAAGGCGGGACGGGTGCGATTCCAGGTGGCTTTGGTACCGGGAAAACTGTTTTTTTACATCAGGTCGCCAAGTGGGCCAATGCTGATATCGTAACATATGTCGGTGCCGGCGAGCGAGGTAACGAGATGTGCGACGTGCTAGTGCACTTCCCCGAACTGAAAGATCCCAGAACGGGAGAGTCCTTGATGGAAAGAACTACACTCATAGCTAACACTTCCAACATGCCAGTCGCTGCCAGGGAAGCGGGAGTCTACACCGGTGTTACCATCGCCGAGTACTTCCGCGACATGGGGTATGATGTGGCACTGATGGCTGACTCCAGTTCGCGATGGGCCGAAGCGATGCGTGAGATATCTGGAAGACTGGAAGAGATGCCAGGCGAAGAGGGCTTCCCCGCATATTTAGCTTCACGACTGGCGGAGTTCTATGAAAGAGCTGGCCGTGTACAGACACTGGGCAGCGACGAACGTTTCGGATCCTTAACGATCCTCGGTGCAGTTTCACCGCCAGGTGGAGACCTATCGGAACCGGTATCTCAAAATACACTAAGAATAGTTAAGGTGTTCTGGGCGCTCGACACATCTTTAGCAGACCGCCGTCATTTCCCAGCCATAAATTGGCTGACTAGTTACTCACTCTACTTGGATAATGTTCGCGAGTGGTGGAAACAAAAACTTAATGAAGATTGGAAACCTTTACGCGATGAATCGATAGCGATGCTCCAAAAAGAGGCCGAGCTCGATGAAATAGTGAAGCTTGTCGGACCTGATGCCCTACCCGAGACTGAACGCGCCTTGCTCGAATCTACCCGCATGATGCGCGAGGATCTTCTTCAGCAGTTCGCTTTTCATGAAGTCGATACTTACTGTGGAGCAGAGAAACAGCTTAGGATGTTAAAACTGGTGTTAGATTTCAACCGAAATTCCATTGAATCAGCGAAGCGCGGCATCTCTGTGGGGGAAATCAACAAACTACCTATAAAAGAAGATATCGCTAGGATGAAAAGACTCCCGAAGGAGGAGTTCGCAAAGGAGTACGGTAGGATGGAAAAGCAGCTTAAAGAGCAATTCGATGCTTTGATGAGGATAAAAGCTTCGGGTGAGAAAATTAAGAGTTAATGGTGAAACCATGAAGGCAAGGGAGTACTTGACTGTTGCTGAGGTTGCTGGCCCTCTCATGATAGTCGAAGGGGTCAGCGGCGTAGCATATGGAGAGGTGGTAGAGGCCATCACGCCAAGTGGAGAGATAAAGCACGGACAAGTGCTGGACGCTTATGAGGACCACGCTGTTGTGCAAGTTTACGAGGGCACAAGTGGAATAGATACTTTCAAGACAAAGGTTAGATTCACGGGAGAGACGGTCAAATTTGGTGTGGGTCTCGAACTGCTTGGACGGGCATTCAACGGCAGAGGCGCCCCGATAGACGGTGGACCGAAACCAATCTTCGAGGAAGAGCAGGATATACATGGGAGCCCGATAAATCCAGCCGCGCGCGAATATCCGAGCGAGTTCATACAGACCGGCGTCTCTGTAATAGATGGTATGAATACCCTCGTCAGAGGGCAAAAGTTGCCCATTTTCTCAGGAGCTGGTTTGCCACATAATGAACTCGCCGCCCAGATAGCCAGGCAAGCCAAGGTTTTGGGCGAGGAAGGGAAGTTTGCAGTGGTTTTTTGCGGGATGGGAATAACACACGAAGAGGCGGCGTTCTTCATGCGGGACTTTGAAAGAAGCGGTGCACTTGAGCGTACAACTGTTTTTCTGAACCTGGCCAATGACCCTGCAATCGAGCGCATATTAACCCCAAGACTTGCCCTAACTACTGCCGAACACTTAGCGTTCACCCAAGGTATGGATGTACTAGTGATCCTCACGGACTTGACCAACTACTGTGAAGCCCTTCGAGAGGTATCGGCGGCTCGCAGCGAAGTTCCTGGGAGAAGAGGTTATCCAGGCTATATGTACACGGACCTCGCGACAATGTACGAGCGAGCTGGCAGGATAAACGGCAAAAAAGGCTCCGTGACTCAAATGCCAATTCTGACCATGCCCGGCGATGATATTACACATCCCATTCCTGATTTAACGGGATACATAACCGAGGGTCAGCTTGTGATGGATCGAGAGTTGCACCGAAAAGGATTCTACCCCCCAATCAATCCTCTGCCGTCACTTTCTAGGCTGATGAAGGATGGGATAGGTGCAGGCCACACGCGGGAGGATCACGTTGACGACTCAAACCAGCTTTATGCAGCTTATGCCGAAGGGAGGGACATACGCGCTCTCGTGGCCGTTGTCGGCGAAGATGCCCTCACAGAGAGAGACAAGAGCTATCTCAACTTCGCGGATAGGTTTGAGCGCGAGTTCATTAATCAGGGTCGAGAGGATGACAGATTGATTGAAACCACCCTTGACCTCGGATGGGAACTTTTGCGAACACTACCAACGGCCGAGCTCAAACGCATCGATCCAAAGTTCATCGAGAAGTATTTGCGACCGAAGAGTTAAAATGCGCTCGTAACTCAAAATCCTCATCATTTAAATCAGGAGCCATTCTCTTCATCGCGCAAACAAAAATCTAGAACTTGACATTTAAGTTTTTCTAGAAATAAGGTTGAACTCATTAAATTTTGTCCACAAGTCTCTTGATCTTGGGCAAGACCCTTTTGTATTTAGCACGATGCCCCTTCAAGTAGGCAACCATCAACCCTATTGCTCTATCTTTGCATTCGCCACAAATTATTTTTCCAGACTTGCAAAACTCCTGAACTTCCAAGAGCTTTTCATCCTCAGGCAGCAAGTGGTGGAGGTAAAGCTCGTATACTCTGCACTTGATATAGTCCCCTCCAATCTTACGTTGTTCAGCTGCAGTGGAGCGGCCCCCGGTAAAGGCATCCTTTATTTTTTTCGCGATCACAATATCGGAGTCCGTCAGAAATATTGCCGTTTGTGGTTTACTGCTTGACATCTTGCCCCCCATCAGCCCGGGCAAAAGCCGATGGTAGGTAGAGGATGGTAGGATGAAACCGAAGTCCCTTTGAAATCTCGCGGCGACATCTCTCGCCAAACGGATGTGCGGATCTTGGTCTATTCCAACTGGCACCACAGTCGGGCGGGGGCCGCCGAACTCTTCCAGCTGTGGGTGTAAAATATCGGCGATATCAATCATGGGGTAAAATATGTTCGAGATATTCGATTCCCCCACGAAGCCGTAAATTGCACGCATCTCGCTGAAGTTCACACGCTTGGACATCAGAAAAGCCAGATTACGCACCGGGTTTCTTTTGGACTGAAAATATACATGGCAACGACCTATGTCGAGTCCAAGCGCCTGATAATTTGCCAAGTATTCCTCAACGGCTAGCCTTTTGGAGTCCTTGGCGGATGTGCCACGTGCCGAATAGGCCTCCAAATCAGCTACGCAGAGGAAAATATCAGAATTGTGCGCTTGATACCAGATCAATTGGTCAATGACCAGCTTGTGACCTATGTGCATACGACCGCTCGGCATCAGTCCGGTCATGACCGCAAATTCTTCACCTTTCTTTAGGGCGCTGAGCACCCGATCGAAATCGCGGTGCCCAAATATGATCTTCCGTTTCATTAATAGGTGTGGGTCGGGTATACTACGAACAAAATTTTGAAACGAACCTATCCCGAACTCGTTCATTAACCTGGCGTAGTTCTCGGGTATGGTGGTCCCCCACGGATCCAATTTGATCGGCATCTACGGCCTCTCCCTCATTATTGAGTAGTAGGTGATATCACCTTCATCATCCACGACCGCCCAAAATATCTTTTTCCTGACACTGTGAGCAAGCCTTACTGCACGCGCCAATTCGGTCGGCGTCAGCTTTACGCCCTCCGGAACTGCCTGCACGAGAAACTTTGAGTGGGCATCGCCAGGTTTTTCCCCGCGGTCATAAACGCGAAAGTGTGCCCCGAATTTCAACCCTGTTTTTATGATATAACCACGCGAACGCAGGTCAGCGTAGGCAGTGTACTTCAACATGAGCTCGACGTCGGATTTCGTGAACCTTTCCATAAGTGTCTTGAAGCTGAGATTTTTTCCACCGCCACCAACGACGCGCAATCTGCCTGTCTCTAAAAGGTACAAGGCCTCTACCGGAGCTAGCTGAACCTTACCACCACTAAGAGGTTTACCATAAGAACCTCTTTGGTATATATGGTTCGCCTGTGCCTCGTCCCAGACGACGACTTTGCCCTTATACAACTTTGCTTCCGAAACGGGAATTTCGGCTTCCATGCCGTACCCCCCTCTACAATAACCGACTAACGTTAAGAAGATTGCCTTTGCCTAAAGTTATTGTTGGGTAATTCTTAACGCGATTAGGAACGGCGGATCTATGAGACTGCATGCGTCGGAGCTTTGGATTCATTTCTAACCATTAAGTTCTTCCCAGTACCTCATGGTATGTACACAACCTGGGTTTGGCCCTTTATTTTATCGCCTTACAAAAGCTGTTGGATATCGTCTAAAATTTCATACAGTTCTGCCAAGTTGCCTAAATATTGCTTTCGGATATTTCCCTCTCGATCGATCAGAACAGTTAACATTGTGTGATTAATGATACCAGTCTCTACATTTTCCTCGTACCACAATCCATATCCCTGCATTACTTCTGAAATTTTTTGATTATCGCCAGTGAGAAACTGCCACCCAGAAAAATCGGCGCCAAGAGATTCCCCATACTGTTTCAACACTTCAGGCGTATCATATCCCGGGTCAAAAGTAATGGTTATTAAAATTACCTCCGTTCCAAATTTTTCTCCCAATGCCTGTTGAACTTGGACGAAATTTAAAGAGGCCAAGAGACACATCATTGGCATCGAACAACGCGTGTAGATAAAGTCCATAAGCACGACCTTGTCTATGAGATCGTCCGAGGTTACAATTTCTCCATTTTGGTTTATCAGGTTAAAATCAGTTGATGTACCAAAGTCTGAAAACGTTTCTTCTGATTTTGGAAGACCGGGGATGATTAAAGTCATAACTAGAATCACCGCCAAAAAACTGGCAATAACCACGAAGTATTTAATTCTCATAGCTAAACCTCCGCTATTCGCTGTCTTTTTATTTTTCCGCACTATTTTCTTTGACTCTCTCGCATTCATCTACCATCTCAGTATTCTTCCTTATCTTACTTGATTGTAAGTCCATCCCTACCACCATTTTGCCAATTTTACATCCCCTTCGGAAAAAGGGAAAAAACGTGTTTTCCATTGTTCGTCATTGGGCGATCGCTCGTATTGGTAGGGGAATGGTACCAGCTTCCCAGATAGCGTTTGACCGAGGTGAAAATTAGGGAAACATTAAAAAAATTAAATTTTAACATACTTTTTGATGCCCGATTTATGTGCAAAAAATAAGGACTATGTAAGTTATCTTAGTATGATGCTGTTGGACCGCAAACTTATTCTTTAGTCAAAAAGTTGTGGTGGTGACCTAGTAACGATGAGGTAACTTAATCTCCTTCTAGTTCGATATATTTAAGTAGATGATAAAATTGACTTCCATGATAGAAAATTTACTTCGCGATAGAAAGCTAATTCTGGTTTCGAACAGGGAACCCTACGCCCATGAAAAAACCACCAAGGGGATTACCAGTGTGCGGTCTTCTGGGGGGCTAGTTTCTGCTCTTGACCCGGTGATGAAAGCATGCGAAGGTATTTGGATCGCATCGGGAAACAAAACAACGGATTTTGAAGTGGGCGCGAGAGTTCAAGTCCCACCGAATAATCCAAAGTACACCCTACAACGGATACGGCTTTCTGAAGATGAAATGGGCCATTTCTACAGGGGATTTTCTAATCGATCCCTATGGCCCCTTTTCCACCTTTTTACCGATAGAGCTCGCTTCAAACCTAAATATTGGGATGCATACAGGAAGGTTAATATAAAATTCGCCAACGCAGTACTTAGAGAAATGAAACCTAATGATTTGGTCTGGATTCAAGACTACCATTTTGCCCTAGTTCCAGATTTAATCCGCAAGAAGATGAATAACGCGAACATTTCATTTTTCTGGCACATACCGTGGATTCCCTTTGAAGTTTTTCAGAAATTACCATGGTCTAAAGAGTTCTTGGAGGGAATGTTGGGAGCCGATCTGATAGGTTTCCACACTAGAAACTACTCTGAAAATTTCATGGAATGCGTCCGTAAAGAACTCAGCGTCCCCATCGAGATAAGAAAAGGTTTGGTGAAATTCGAAAGTCGCAGGGTTAAGGCAAAAGAATTCCCGATCGGCATAGACTATAATCAATACGCGTCCCCTCCGAAAGAGGCCACCGAATTGGCAGAAAAGTTATCTGGAATAAATAAAGGAAAGCACATCTTACTGAGCATCGATCGGCTCGACTACACTAAAGGGATCTTAGAAAGGCTCAAAACATTCGAGAAGTTCTTGGAAAAATACCCCAGTTTTCGTGGCGCTATCATTTTCATGTTAGTAGTAACTCCCAGCAGGATGAAGGTGGCCGATTATCGCAAGATGAAGGAAGACATCGACAGGCAGGTCGGGTACATCAACAGCAAATTCCAGAGGATGGACTGGGCGCCTATAGATTACTACTGCCGAAATATCTCCCAAAACGAACTCCTGTCCTTTTACCGAGTTGCGGACGCCGCCCTGATTACCCCGTTGAAAGACGGCATGAACGTGATATCGAAGGAATACATAGCCACGAGCAATGGTGGCGTGCTCATACTAAGTAAATTCGCCGGTGCCTCTCAGCAGCTGAGGGGGGCAATTCAAGTGAACCCTTACGATGTTGAAAAAACCGCTGCTGCGATAAAATTCGCGTTGAAGATGCCATGGCCGGAGAGAAAGCGCAGGTTGAATGCTCTTAAACGTAATGTAAGAAAATTCGATGTTTACTGGTGGGCAAAAAAATTTTTTGAAGAGTGGGAAAGGCAGCTCCATTAATTGTCGCTGGATGACTTACCTATTTCCACTAATTGAATAGAACGTATTGGATCATTTTTTTTCTATAAAAATATTGGCTATTTAGCGAATTAGTGTGTTATTATATCCAAAAGTGGTTCTAATGTTTAAATTAAAAAAAAAATTACCAAGTCAAAGAAATTTTTACATGTGGGGTCGCCGAGATTTGAACTCGGGTCACCAGCTATTTCGCGCTTCTGCGACCCAAAGCTGGCAGGATAGACCAAGCTACCCCACGACCCCGCTTCTTATCTTTTAGATATTTGTTTAACCTTTACGGAAGATATCAGAATTTAATAAAACTCATGGAGGTTTATTATTTCGATCCATTGATCTAGAATAGAAAATTGATTTTTCGAAATCTAAATCCTATGACAATCAGCTCTAATTAAATCGGCCGAAAAGCAGGAACGATACGCGTGCGATTTTGATTTACACTACAGTTCGACATCTAAGCCCAATTTTTCGCACAACTCCTTGTAGCGGTTTCTCACGGTGACCTCGGTAACCCGCGCCACGTCAGCCACGTCCCGCTGCGTCCGACGCTCCCCTAAGAGAACGCTCGCTATGTATATGGCAGCTGCCGCAACTCCTGTTGGTCCGCGTCCGGAAGTTAGACCTTTCTTCGTAGCTAACTTTAGCAGCTCGATTGCCCTAGCTTGGACTCCGCCGGTTAATTTCAAATCGGAACCGAACCGTGGTATGTAATCGACCGGGCTTGTGGGTCTAAGATGGATCAAAAGCTCACGAGAAATAAACCTGTAACTCCTTCCGATCTCCTTCTTTTTGACTCGTGAAACCTCGGCGATCTCGTCCAGCGTCCGCGGCACTTTGCTCTCCCTGCAAGCTGCATACAGAGCCGCTGCGGCCACGCCCTCGATGGAGCGCCCGCGAATCAGCCTCTCTTCAACCGCCTTACGGTATATGAGAGCGGCTGCCTCCCTCACGTTTCTGGGCAAGACAAGGTGCGAGGACATGCGGTCGATCTCAGAAAGAGCAAAAGCTAAATTACGTTCGGTTGCGTCCGATACCCTGATCCGCCTCTGCCATTTCCTTAATCGGTAAATCTGCGCCCTTCGCTTTGGCGTCAGGTCCTTCCCGTGGGAATCCCGATCCCGCCAGTCAATCATCGTCGATAACCCCTTGTCGTGTATTGTTAAAGTCATCGGCGCACCGACCCTTCCTCGGCGCTCCCGCTGCTCTTGATCAAACGCGCGCCACTCTGGCCCCATGTCCATTATCTTGGCATGTATGACGAAACCGCAATTGGCACAGACCAACTCGCCCCGTTGGTAATCACGAACGAGCTTTGCGCCTTCGCATTCGGGACACTTTTTCTGACCTTTTGCCTTTTCCATATCCTTCCCCCATATATACGTCCGAACCTGTGAGCTTCTCGAGGTCAGACTTTATGATACCTGAAGCTGGTTTTATCACGAAATAGGGCGATGCAACCGGACCGAAAACGTCCTGAACATTCCCTACGCGCTTGTTTGTGAAATCTAAGACGTTCTGACCTATCTTCGGTGCAAAATTAGCCCTAGCTACTAGGCCCCTGTGCGTGGTGTGTAGTGCCTTCCCCAAAACTTTCACAATCATCCCACCGAGAAAACCTTTTTAATGAGTAAAATAACTTCTATTTAAAGTTTTCGTAATATTTAAATTTGCGGTATATCGGGAGATTAAAGATTTTAAAAAGGCAGTTGATTAGTTAATAGATTCAATGCGTGGGAAAAATAGTTCTAAAAATCTAACACGTTTGGTGCTCGATGTTCTCAAACCACACAACCCCACGCTTCCAGAGTTCGCCACAATATTGAGCTCGCTTAGTGGAGTTGATGGAGTAAACGTCACCCTTATCGAAATCGACAAGGACACGGAAACCATCAAGATCACAATCGATGGCAAATTGGATTTCCCCACAATCCGATCAACGATAGAGGAATCAGGTGGAGTAATACATAGTGTCGACGAGGCGGTAGCTGGACGCTTGACCGTGGGCGAGGCCATTCCTGTGGAGAAAAAGTTCAAGCTCCGCACTCACGAAGGGAAAGGTTAGTTAGATTTGTATCCAGCTAGGCTATAACCGCTCAGCCCGCACTTTTCTCACAATCTAACTTTTAACGCAAGCAACAATCTTACTAATACCCACGAAACGCGAGAGTCGATAACAGCATCACATGACAACTAATCAAGATGTAAGAACTATCCCACGTAACTAGGCCTATCATTATCTTGTTTTTGGGATGTAGGTAAACCCGGTAACGGGATTGGTGGAGGAATATTGAGTGTTTTTGAGATTATGGTCGCGTCAACAAGAGTTGCGTTCGTTATAGCTCGCAACAGCATCGGTGGAGGCGGAGTTCGTTTATTGTACCCCTCGCGTAATTTTTCTACTTCGTCTGAACTGCCCGATATGAATGCCTGACCTTTAATGTTTATCTGAGCAATAGATGGAACGTAGGCGATTGTCACCACGAATGGGACTGCCAATTTGTCGTTCTTTTGTTCAAACCCTACAATGTTGACGTTCGTGGAGATACGCACCCCTGCTGGAGAAGGCTTGTCTTGATCCCAGAATCTCTCGGCGGAGATATAGCTAACCGATACGCGCACCTGCAAACTTATCCACTAATTAAGATTTGTTTTATAACTATAAATCAACACACGTCCTAAAATTCTCGCCTCGAAGATCTCACGCGAAGTTCTCTGACCAGCGGGCGAGATAGATGCCGACGGGCTCTTGGTGGAACCTCAAACTTCTTTATGACGATCCCCCTAGGTAGTTCCACCATCTTGGGCGAGATTAGCACCCTGATCTTGCATTTCTTACACGAGTACCCTTTTCCCCTCCCCTCAGACTTCATCCGTTTGCCGCAGCTCGCGCATACTGGGTTTTCCTTCCTAAGCAAAGGCGCGAGTTCGAGAATTGCAAGCTTTTCCAAGTTAATCGTCAGCGGTAGCTCTGGCTTTTCCTTGATACCGCCAAAGACCCTCACCTTGTCCCCAACAATAAGCTGCCTAACCTCATTCCGGAACTGGCGAGTAGGTTCATACGCCGCGCAATCGATCTCCCCTGTTTCGTCTTTGACCCTGAATACAACATGACCCCCTGTAAGAATAGTTGGATCTTTGCAGACTACTCCGTCTACAATCAATGACAAGTACGGTTTCGCTTCGTCGATCTTTCCCTCCCTTAAATGCTCATCCGTTCCTTGATTGGTCTTGAAGATAACCACTCTCTCGATAGGCTCTAAAGATCTCACTATTTTGTGCGCTTTCATGATATCCTTTGGACTCTCCCCTCGAATACCATAAAGAATTGGGCAAGGTGTATGCGGAGTGATTCTGATTTCACCGGTACTAGGATCCAAATTATCGAAGGTATCTGAATATGTCTTGTCATTCAGGTCAACAACCGACTCGGCCTGAACTTTTCTTGGGGTGCCTCTGTTTTCTAGTACACGGTAGGCTATAAGCTCAAATGTCCAGTCGTTTTCTAGGGTGTTCCCGATGGCTGCGAGGGAGCCGATTATTCCGCGACCTAACTTAAATTTGTGCACTTCGGCACCGATTTTTTTCGCATGCGATTCAGCCTCCTCGATGGTGACGACATCTTGCACAACTTTCCTGGAAAATTCTTTTAGGGTGGATGGAATTTTATCAGATCGGTAAAAAACAACCCCGGGATTAGTGGTATCGACTTTGAGTTCGGCCAGTTCATTTACCGTCCTCAGCACAGTTTCCTGTAGGACATGAATTTGATGTTTTTTTATATCCACGGCAAATGCAACGGCACAATTTCCTCTGGTCTTCATCTTCCAGTTTGGATTGAGCCTGATTAATTTGGGATAATCACTGAGTTCAATACCATCTGTCTTTAGGCGACTAATAACCACTGCCCCTACATAAGTCGTGCACATTCCTTCCTTAGAGTCTGTGTCGTCGATGCCAACGTGAATTAACACCATTATCAACCCTCCATTTATCTAATTGATATAATATGAAATTTGTTTGATTTCCAGTTCTATTCCATAAAGGGATTGCCAAGACCTGCTTAAAAACAAGACAAAATTGTTTCAAGGATAAAAACTTATTGAACCTAGCTACAAAGAGATTTGATACTGTGATAGCCAATCCCTGGGGACGGTTCAAAAAGGACGCAATCCGTGCGTTGAATGGAGCACTTTCAAGGACAGACTGGGAGTCGCCAGTACCTATAAAGGACACGTTAGAAGAACCCCCTGACGTCAAACTAGGTGACCTTGCCACGAGGATCTGCTTCGAGCTTGCGAAAGTCCTCCATAAATCGCCGACTTGGCTGGCCTCCGAGCTAGGTAAAGTAATAAAACCATCAGGTCTGATAGCAAAAGTCGAAATATCCGGGAACTATTTGAACTTCTTCGCCGACTTCGCCAAAATCACTGAGCTTACATTAAAGGCCGTGGAAAAGAATGACCAGAGATATGGATGCTCCAAAATCGGGAAGAGAAAAAAAATTGTGGTCGAACACACTAGCGTCAATCCAACCAAACCACTCCACATTGGTCACGGCAGAAATGCCGTAATCGGAGATACCATAGTGCGACTTCTAAGAGCACTGGACTACGAAGTAGAGGTCCAAAACTACATCGACGACATGGGGCGCCAAGTGGCTGAAAGCATCCTCGCATATCGTATCATCAAAAGAAAACCGAAAGCAAAGTTTGACCACCTACTCGGTCTTATCTACTCACAAATTCACAGCCGTGTTGAAGGGAATAAAAAGCTTGAGGATGAAGTGAGGAAGATACTCGCCCAATTAGAAAGGGGCAAAGGTGAAACTCCAAGAAAGGCAAGGATACTATCCGAGAAATGCGTAACTGCCAACTTGGAAACTACAGACCGAATAAATATAAGTTATGATTTGTTGGTCTGGGAAAGCGACCTTGTTGGATCCGGCATCTTGAATGAAACGATCGAACAATTAAAGGCGACGAATTATTTAACGGAAGGAACCGACAACCTCGCCGGAACGCTCGTCCTGAAACTTTCAGAGTTCGGGCTGGAAGATAAGGTACTAATCCGTTCGGACGGGACAGCGGTTTACACCATGAAAGACATCGTTTACCAGCTTTGGAAATTCGGAAAAACCAAAACCGGCCTAAGATTCAAGGTTCACTCAAAACGACCCGACCGCACGAATACCTCTACGACCACAAAACTTGGTAAACCAAACTCAAAATTTGGAAAAGCGGACGAGGTCATCAATGTTGTCGGAGCTGAACAACGTTTTCCGCAGAAAGTAGTCTTTACCTCCCTCAATGCCCTAGGGCTCGAGCGGGAATTCAATAATTCGCGTCATCTGGCTTACGAGCACGTTTGGTTGCCACAAGGCAGATTTTCCGGCAGGAAGGGAACTTGGGTGGGTTTCTCCGTTGACGACATCATAGAGGAAGCAGTAGCGAGATCTAGAATTGTAGTCGAAGAACATGCCCCCGAGACGAGCGAGAAGTTCAAACAGGAAGCAGCTGAGTTCGTCGGGGTAGGAGCGATCAGATTTTCGCTAATTAGTACATCCCCAGAAAAGCGCATAACGTTCAGGTGGGAGGATGCCCTAAACTTCGATCGAAACAGCGGACCCGCAGTACAGTACTCACATGCCAGAGCCTGCAGCATCCTGCGCAAAGCCAAAGAACACGGAGGAAAGCATTCCAACGATGTATTCAAGATGCCCCAAGAACAGCAATTAATTAGACTGCTAGCGAAGTTTCCGGAAATCGTAAATGATGCAGGGGAAAGGCTACAACCTCATCTACACGCTCTTTACGCGGCTGAACTTTCGCTGGCCTTCAACAAATTTTACGAGGCAGCCCCCGTAATCGAAGCGGGAACACGGGAATTGCGAGAGGCCCGTCTCCGGCTCGTGAACTGCGTCAGGATAGTACTGAAAAACGCGCTGAACCTGATAGGGATAACAGCTCCCACCCGCATGTAG
Source organism: Hadarchaeota archaeon (SeqCode) (assembly GCA_964343275.1). Classification (GTDB taxonomy): domain Archaea; phylum Hadarchaeota; class Hadarchaeia; order Hadarchaeales; family Hadarchaeaceae; genus Hadarchaeum. The sequence continues at coordinate 4,774 of CAYFIY010000020.1, read as the reverse complement.
ACTATAGGTGACGAGCGGAGGAAAGCTCTTCTTTCAACTCACCATTTTCCAGCTTCTTATACCACCCTTTCTCGACTGGTTTCATTGCATGAAGTTCCTTGCGCCTGACTTCGAGAAGTTGTGGTTCCAGACCTACCAATTCTGATGCCGAGAGCAAACGGTGATCATGTTTTTCCGCCTCATTATATGCCGGGTGCAAGTACTCTTTGAAGTCCGAGGATCGCAGTAGATGATGATCTACCACTGTAAGAGGAACCCTTCCCACGAGCTTAACCAAATTATTCAAACCCGCTGAAATACTACCTGAGTCAATTTTGAAACCAGCTAAATAAAGGGGGGGGCCGCCAACAATTACAGCATCCGGGTCATTGTGTAAAATCAGTCTCAATGTCTCCGTGTCAATAGGACCTTGGACGTCCGAAGCATGAATTAAAGAACATTCTGGTGTCTCAATGTTCAGCATGAGTACATATCCTAGTACCGAACCCGGAGTACCGTGCACCACTGGATTCGAGAAATCCAAGGTTGTTCGACCAAACGAGAACTTATTTCCGTCAGCGATCTTTATCTCCTTCGCAATTTTTGAATTTAGCTTCTGGAACATATAACCGCGTTTTCGCTGGCTGGCGTTTATGTTGGAGCTGGCGTCTTTGGCTATGATAAGTTTACCCCGGTAAAGGTCGCCGGCTATTTTCGGTGAACTCCAAATCCATGTCCAATCATCGAAGCTTGGAACATAATGGTCGAAATGATAGTGGCTAATTGTGAGCACATCAGCAGCGCGTGCTGCTTCCATTATTGTCCACCGCGATCGAGCCAGCGCCACATACTCTTTTTCGTGGGGGCTAAGGTTGAACCTTGGACCAAGTGCCGAGCCAGGATCGATCACAACTTTGACGTCGTCAGTTTCAATTAGAGTCGCCATGCTCCGAACGCCCAAGCTCTCGAAAGCAAGCGGCAAAACTCTGATTTCACCGTTGCCTATGGGGACGGGTCGCATACAATCGAATTCATACTATCCTTTATAACTTAAATTTGAACAACCTGATTTCTTTAGCTTCCCATTCTCTCTCTGTACATACCGAACCATCATTTGCCATCTTTAGAATTTCCTTGAAATCTACCATAATTCGGCGTTCATATATGATCTTTTAGAGATCACCATGTGGAAATAAGAAGTGATTCCCCAGAATTTGTAAGTCTCCCCAAATTTCGTTATAAATTTTCAGCCACTTCAGTCAATGGATTCCCTAAGTCCCTATGACCTGACGATTAGATTTATCTTTTCACGCGCAGCAGGAACTTTGACGTATCTTTTCCTTATCGACGACCATTATTCCATTCTTATCATTTTCATCTATAAATGAATAACCAAAGTTATGAACTGAAACCCCCACACCAAAAATTAAAACTTAAATCCTCGGTTCCCAAATTGACTAACATGGCTACACGCTTGAAATATCTTAAGCGTCCGAAGCTGAAGCGTCCCGTGATAATCGCTGGCCTGCCAGGCATAGCCAGCATCGGCAAGCTAGCGGTGGAGTATCTCATCAACAAACTTGGAGCGCAGAAATTCCTAGAACTTTATTCCGATTATTTTCCAGAGTGGGTGATTCAAAAAGAAGGGATAGTAAATCCATTGAGAATCGATTTCTTCAACTGCAAACCCAATGGATTGAGGCACAACATGATCCTGGTCACATCAGACGCCCAAGCAGCCACGCCCGTGGGCCAGTATGCCCTAACTGGGGAGGTGTTGGACATCGCAAGACATTTTCGAGTAACGACAGTTGGAACCATGGCCGCCTACGTACTTTCCCCACAAGAAAATAGAAGCGTTCCAGTCATGGGGACTGCTTCCGATTCGGCCACGGCCAGAAGACTTGTTAAAAACGGAGTTAAGCTCCTCAAGAGCGGGGTCGTGGTTGGAATGAACGGCATGTTGCCAGGGATGGCACCACTAAAAGAGATAATTGGTTTTTGTCTGCTGGGTACAACTAAGGGAGGTCTGCTCGACGCCAACGCCTCGGCGGCCGTTTTGAGAGCGGTAAGCACCATGTTTGGTTTCAAGCTCGATTTGAATGATCTGGAGAAACATGCAGATAATCTAGCCAAGATAAGACCGCCACTTCCGATGCCAGAGCTTTCAGAAAACGTTGACGAGGAACCTTCTTATATTCGCTAATAACTTGAAAAATCACGTCGCTGTGAAGCTTTCTACTCTTTCCGTGTCGAGTTCTTTAATGAGCTCGATCGTCAGTTTTATGGTGTTCTCAACATCATCCAAGCTGACATAACCTACGTGGGTATGAATATGTCTGGTGGGGACACTTACCACAGTACTTGGGCATCCTGCTCTGTCTACATGAATTGTGCCAGCGTCTGTCCCTCCTCTTGAGCTCTGGGATAGTTGAAGAGGGATTTTTACCCTCTCCGCAAGGTCCATAACGAAGTTCTTCAGTGGTTGATTCGGGATCATCGACCTGTCGTACGTAAGTAACGAAGGTCCATCGCCCAGTTTCGTCGAAGCCTGGTGCGGCTGTATCCCCGGCACATCCCCAGCGATATCAACTTCGAGCACTATACCCACATCTGGTGCGACGACATGAGCCACGGTCTTCGCCCCCCTTAATCCAACTTCCTCCTGAACGGTCGCCGCCGCGTAAACTGTATTAGGATGTCTGATTCCATTTTCCTTAATCCTTCGAATGACCTCAGACATCACAAAAACTCCGATCCGGTCGTCAAACCCCTTTCCTAGAGCCATCTTGCCGTCTTTAAAAATCGAAAATGGCGACCAAGGGATCACCGGATCACCCATTCTAACTCCCATGTCAACTGACTCGTCCTTGGAAAAAGAGCCTATATCGATGTACATATCCTCTTTTTTCGTCACCACTTTTTTCTCCTGCTCAGTCAAAACATGAGGTGGTTTAGAAGAGATGACCCCCAAGCGGTCTCCATTTTTGGTCCTGATCACAACTCTCTGGGAGAGCAGAACTTGGTCCCACCAACCACCCAAAGGACCGAATTTCAAAAATCCCGTTTTTTCATCTATCCCTGTGATGACGAACCCGACCTCATCCAAGTGACCTGCTATTAAAACTTTGGGATGGTCAGCTTCACCTTTGGAAACAAAAATAACCGAGCCGAGTTTATCGGATATCATCTCGTCTGAATAAGGCTTTAAATAATCCATCACAATTCTGGCCGGTTCATTCTCAAAACCAGATGGGCCGAAAGAATCTAACAACTCTTCCATAAATTTCATTGCCTTGCCGTTAAACACGTTATCACTTTTAGCGTTATGATTTGACTCGATAAAAGCCTGCCTCGATTACGTTACTTGATATGCACATCACGAAAACGAACACTTGGGGTACAAACGGAGGTTGAAGCACCCCAAGGCACTATCTGTTCTTGGTTGTTCCCGATCCCATCCAATTGCTTGAGGAGTTTGGGTAAATTCTCGTGGATTCTGATCTGATTAACTGGACCTTTAATCTCGCCTTTTGACACAAAGAAGCCGCAGCGCGAAGTCGTGGAAAAGTTGCCAATCTGAGGTGTGATAGGATAGGTATACCAAAGTCTCGATATCAAGAGCCCCTCTCCCATATCCTCCATTAGCTCATCGTTATTTAATTTCCCGGGCCCGATCACGAGATTTGTGGTGTAGGGGGTCGGCTCCAGCATGTGGCTGCGTCCAAAATCGCCCAACCGGAGGCCATTTCCAGTGGTCCTTTTCTTAGCGATTCCACCATAGTACCTGTCGTAGATAAAATTTGATAGTGCCCCTTTTTCTATCAGTGAAGTTTTTTGTGTGGGATAACCTTCGTCGTCTACTGTCTTAGAAAAGAGCCCGCCTGGCATGTTGCCCCAGTCGTAGACGTTAAAAGCCTCCGCCGAGACCGACTCTCCCAACTTTCCGCTGAAATAGGAAAAGCGGTCGTAGACATCCCTACCGTTTAAGGCATATCTAAGAACATTGTGGAAAATATCGGCCGCTGCAGTCGGTTCGAAAATTACGTCATAAGTGCCAGGTTCTGCGGCTGAGGCTCCTAAAGATTCAAACGCGAGTTCAGCTGCTCTACCGCCGACAAGCCCTGGGTCGAAACCTGCTAAGGTAGTGCTACCGTTCCAACCTTGGCCTTCAGAACTCTCGCCCTGTTTGGCCTCCACAGTTAGATGGCCGAAAATCTTCGTTGATTTGTCTAATGTCTGAACTCCATTGGTGTTCGAGATAGCGCAACGTTCAACGATCAAGTTTAGAGCCCCTGAAGCCTCCAACGGCCTCATATCAAAATCCAAAACCGACTGTAGCATGTCCTCAGCGAGTTCGACTGCCGCTCCATCATCAAGATTCTCAAGTTTGGGGTCGTGAAGCCACCGCACTTTTTTTGATTTTTTCGGGTGAGTGAAGCCGTTGAACTTGGGATTAGTTGGTTTTGCTCGGGTTATATCTACCGAACGTTTGGCCGCCTCCTCCGACAGTTCGTTACAGCTGTAGAATCCTACCTTCTTGCCAATTGCCGAGCGGATCCCTAAACCAGACTCGCGGACCTTCTTTGCTTCTACCACCTTGCCCGAAGCTATCCTGACGGTTAAAATGGTGTTGTCAGAGGCAAAGGCTTCCGCCTCAATACTACCTTGTCTCAAAGACAATTTTATCGCACGTTCCGTTGTGTCTAATATCACTTTACACCCGCCACTGTCCCGGTTCCCCTAATATGTGGCCCGCCATTACCCACATGGAGGGGCTGCATAGGATCTCCCT
>CAYFIY010000019.1:0-25332 GCA_964343275.1 Hadarchaeota archaeon (SeqCode) | reverse complement strand
CATGGATCCGAAGGATAAGTATATTTTTGACAAAAAGGTGCGCTTCGTAGGGGAAGCGGTTGCTGTTGTGGCCGCCGTGAGTGAGGACGTTGCCGAGGAAGCGCTGGACCTAATTGACGTAGAGTATGAGAAACTCCCCGAAGTTTTAGATCCTGAAGAAGCCATGTTACCTGGGTCAGCAAAGATCCACGATGTGGAACGCAACGTGGCGGCGTACGTCACAAATGAATGGGGCGATATCGAGAAGGGTTTCAAAGAAGCCGATCATATATTCGATGATAGATATACGACTACGCGTCAAGTACACGCACCCATCGAGCCTCATGCGTGTATGGCAAGTTATAAATCTGGAAAGCTGACCATATGGTCCAACACCCAGATTCCTTTCCATGTTCGTAGTATATTAGCGGAAATTTTTGGCATGCCGCAGAACAAAATCAGGGTAATCGCCCCATTCATCGGTGGAGGCTTCGGTGGCAAGGACGAAGTGATATTGGAACCCATCTGCACACTTTTGACCTTGAAAACGGGGAAGCCAGTGAAGCTGAAGTTGACTAGGCAAGAAGTGTTCTATCTAACCACCACTCGCCACCCATGCATATTCGAATTGAAAACTGGGGTCAAGAATGATGGAACTCTGGTGGCCAGACACATCAAGGCCATCGTGAATACCGGGGCTTACGCTTCACACGGTCCAGCAGTAGCGGGTTCGATGGGCACCAGGGAAATCGGTTTATTTAAATCACCAAATGTAAAGTTCGAGGCGCACACCGTATATACGAACAGTCCGGTCGCCGGTGCTTTTCGTGGCTATGGAAACCCGCAACATAGCTTCGCCGTTGAATCACAGCTGGATGCCATTGCCGATAAGTTGGGAATGGATCCAGTTGAACTCAGATTAAAGAACATAATTAAGCCTGGGGATTTGAACCCAGGAACTTCAAACAAATTGATGAGCAACGATTTAAAGGAATGTATAGTCCGAGCTAGGAAAAGTATAGGCTGGAAACAGAAGTTGAACAATCCAGGCAAAGATATTACCAAGAAGAGAGGAGTTGGTATAGCCTTATTGATGCACAATACCGGAGCCTATCCCTATATTAAAGAATTTTCCTCAGCGGTTGTGAAGTTAAACGACGATGGAACGGTGCAGATTTTATCAGGTGTTGTCGATATTGGACAGGGTATCAAGACCACCGTTGCTCAGATAGTTGCAGAGGAGATTGGAACTTGTTTTGAGAAAGTTTCGATTTCACCCCCCGATACCGAATTTGTACCAGTCGACAGAGGCACCTATGCTAGCGGATCTCTGTATATAGGTGGAGAAGCGGCTAGGCGAGCCGCTGCAGACGCCAAAGTCCAGCTATTAAAAAAGGCTGCTAAGATGATGAGAACAAAAATTGTAGATTTGAAAGTGGAGAACGGAGTTATTAGCGCAAAGAGCAAGCCAACGGTCAAAAAATCCATCGGTGAAGTTGTCGGGGAAGAAACGATAATCGGAAAGGCAGCTTACATCCCCCCTAGTAATGCCCCTGTCTTTGGAGCTCAAGTCGTGGAAGTTGAGGTAGATACCGAGAGGGGCGATATTAAAATCCTGAAGCTCGTTTACGCCCACGACGTTGGCAGAGCCATAAACCCCACAATTGTGGAGGGTCAGATTGAGGGTGGAGCAGTAATGGGCCTCGGTTACGCCCTTACCGAAGACCTAGTTTTGGACAGTAAAGGCAGACCGGTCAACAAAAATTTCACCGATTATAAACTCTTGCACGCAACCGATGTCCCCAATATCCAGCCTATCATAGTTGAATCGATCGAACCCACCGGTCCCTTCGCTGGAAAAGGAGTAGGCGAACCATCCCTCGTTCCAACCGCCCCTGCCGTGGCCAACGCAATTTGTCGAGCCACAGGAGCGAGAATAAAAGAACTTCCCCTGACTAGCGAAAGAGTCTTCAAAACTTTGAAAAATATGATTGATTGAGAACGGGTAAATAAATTAAATTTAAACTTCTAGGGAAATGAATCAAAAAAATGACGTAATTGTAAACAGTGAAGGAATCGGCAATACAATATTTAGATTATTTTAAAAAAATCGTGCTTACTTTAACTTTTCAATTTCGTCGTCAGAGAGTTCGCGATATCCATTTTTATCGATGAGGACAATGACTATCTTATCACCGGTCGCGGCATCTCGCTCTATGGCTGTTTTTATTGATTGTGCAGCGAGCTTTGCACATTCGTCGAGAGTCATGTCTTCTCGGTACATCTGCTCCAGCACTCCGTATGCCACTGTCGACCCCGTTCCCGCGCTCGCAAACTTCTCTTCTTCTATTCTTCCCCCAACCGGGTCCACAAAATAAAGTCGCGGACCGTCTTCATCCAAACCAGATATCACGCCAGCGACTATGGCGGGATACATCCTACGCCCGAATAGCATGTTCGAAGCGACCTGAACCAAGCCATTGGTGGATATGTGGGTTCCCCTATTCAAACGGTAGAGGTTGGCTTCTACCCTCAACACGCCCACAAAATTCTGAACATCGCCGGAGCTTCCGGAGATGGCTGCACCGATGGATTCCTCCAGCTTGAATATCTTCTGCACGCGCTTGCTGAGCACATGGTAATAAGCGGTGCCCCTAGTATCTGAGGCAAGTACTATGCCGTACTTGCATCTTACTCCGACTATCGTCCCTGTGAACCCGTACATGAATATCACAATTAAGTTTGCATACTGGTTATAATAATTATCGCCGTTTCAGTACCACGCCAATCACGACAATTGCCGCCGCAATTGCACCAATTATATTTTCATATTGCCCGGCGTGCTTTGATTTCTAACCCTTGATGCGAATGCCATCCGTAGTGAGGCTGCGTTAATGCCGATGCTTTCGTGGTTATTAGGCCTCAGTGTTCTGCTTCCCACCCTTCAAGTGAGAAGATGGGTTAGCCAGGTTGGCGCGGGTCGGAAACGACCCACACTTTGAATGTAGCTATTACATCTTAGAAAGTCTTGACTCCCACGAATTTTGACTAGTTTCAGCGTCGAGGTCGTGACCAATCGGGTAAATCTCTATCTCAGCGGCTTTTTTTGCATTGTTGAACGAGCCGAAATAACGTTCACAAGCCCATCTCAAATTGTCTGGAATACAGTAAACTGATGGTGAATATCCAATAACCTCGACGAATTTTTTCAATCCCTCTATGACCATTTTTTTCGTCCACTTTAATTCGATTTTTTCTGTTGGCTTGACGACATGATTTTTGATGGACGGAGCGATTTCCCTTATGAAGTCATAATTTCTACGTTGGTCAGAACTTTTCAAGGATTTCACACGCCGCGAACCAAATTAACCATGCTTTCGTGAATCTTTCCATTGGAAAAGACTAAGTCAGACCTTTCAGCTTTCACAGGCTTTCCTTTGAAATCAGTGGCTTTGCCACCAGCCTCTTTAATCAAAAGCACCCCGGCGGATATATCCCATGGCTCTATTTTTACGGTCACAAACGCGTCTCCTTTTCCACACGCAACCCATGCGCACTCTATACCGGCCGAACCCAACTTTCTAAGATCTCTTACCTTCAAGTAAATCATGTTGTTAATTTTACCTGTTCTAATCCTATTCCTTTCTCCCCCTTCGCAGGAGTAAACGTAACTCTCCTTCAATTTTCTACTAGAGGAAACAGAAATTCTCTTTCGATTCAATAAAGCACCCTGATCCTTTTCCGCAACAAAAAGCTCGTTGATAGCCGGAGCGTAAGTCACACCCAACACTGGCTCATTTTTCTTCAACAAAGATAAGATGACACAGAATAGAGGATTACCCGCCGCAAAATTTACAGTTCCATCGAGGGGATCGACTATCCACGTGTATTCGGAATGCCTATTAAAGAATCCGCTCTCTTCGGTCCAGATGTTGTAGGACGGGTAATTATTTGAGATAGCCTTGATAATTTCCCTATTGGAGTTTATATCATATTTCGTTACAATCCCTTTGACGGTCCCACGTAGTCCGAGCAGCTTACGATCTTTTTTGAAATGGGAAAGCAATTCTTTTCCAGTTCGCGTTGCTAGCTTAACTGCAAATTCACGATATGATTCCATCGAGGCACCTCATAAACTTATGATTCGGCATAACTTAACGATTTCACTCCATCAAAACTCCACTTGATAATCAAAAGATAAATGGTATGAAAAGATAATGGGGATCAAACAAATTATAATCGTTTTTTTCCCTTCGTTTTAAAATGATCGTCTAACTTCTCAACAATCACCTCCACGCGCTCCGTGTACTTCTCAAGTTAGATTACATGTTCGTCCAATTTTGTCGAGTGTTCATCCAGCGCGTCTGTATGAAGAACAAGAATACGAAAATGAACTAAAATCTGGATTATTACCAGAACTTCAATGATTAACGCAACTAGTTGTAGAATGAATTCAATCTCTATGAACCGCGCCACTCAATATTTATCTATTTTTAAAATACTTTTCGTCAAATTGATTATGTTTGCGACTTGTCCAATCTAAGTAAAATACCAGGATACCAATATGGAAACTTACAATCGCAATTTTAGACTTTGTTAAAAATATATTAGGTTTCACTAAGAAAAAAAAGGAAGTATAAGTCTCGATAGACCAGAATATATAAAAGATGGTTGACCATGAAACTAACTAAAACCAATGATCAAATCAAGGTTCAAAAGCCCATTTATCAAGATACCAATCTCCAGATTTTATTCGGAGTCAGTCTGATGGCCATCTTGGGAGTTGTCTCCATAACCCCGGCATTTCCAAAAATGATGCAGGAACTTAATATTGGTCCTGCAGATGTTGGAGCACTTATATCGGTGTTCACCCTCCCAATAGCTATCTTTTCTCTTCCCTTCGGAGTGCTAGCAGATCAGTTTGGAAGAAAAAAGGTCCTAGTTCCGTCACTGATGATGTTTGGCATCGCCGGAGGGGCTTGTGCGTTTACCAAAAATTTCAACCTTTTGCTCATATTGCGCTTTATTCAAGGTGTGGGCGCTGCCCCCCTTTACCCGCTTAGCGTTACTGTAATATGCGATACATATCCGGGAAAAAAACGCATCGCGGCGGTGGGTTATAACGCCAGCGTCAACAAGATAGGCCACGCTAGTTTTCCTGCCATTGGTGGGACACTAGCATTAGCTGGATGGAACTACCCATTTATAATTCCGATATTTTCTATTCCGATAGGACTCCTCGTTTTATATTCCTTAAATAATATCGAACCAAATCGTGAACGGCATCTTTTGAAGTACTTAGGCAATACACTAAAAAACATGAAAAATCGCAAATTTTTCTGGCTGATCTTTTCCAGTGCCATTATCTTCATGGTCATTTACGGTCCCTACCTGACTTTTTTCCCAATACTAATCGGAAATTACTTCGGAGCATCACCTTTCTTCATCGGACTAGCTATGTCTGGCGTTTCACTGAGCAGCGCAATCGCCTCCTCGCAGCTTGGAAAGTTGGCAAGTTTTTTTCAAGAAAAGAATCTCTTAATAATTGGATTCATACTTTTTGCTCTGGCCTTGTTTATGATACCATTTGTCTCTGACTTTTGGACTCTACTGGTTCCAGTAGTTATACTCGGAGTAGGTTGGGGAATCTCAACCCCGAGCATGGCCACGCTTTTGGCTAGTTTGGCACCTAAGGAATATCGAGCTGCGTTTATCTCCGTGCAAGAAATGTCCGTGAGGGTAGGACAGACATTAGGGCCCGCTCTAATGGTGTTAATTTTCGGCCTGTGGGGTATCGGCAGTGTCTTCTTGGCTGGAGCTATATTATCTATTTTTTTAGTTACAATAGCTTACGCCGCGATTAAGTAGGAAATTATTGATATCGTTTTATAAAATAACGCTATAGCTAATTTTTTAGGGTAGTCAACAAACACTTTTCGAGGCGACGAACATGAATATTATAATAATCGGAGCCGCCGGCTCTGGAAAAAGCACACAGACCGCGAGGCTAAAATCCAAAGTCGGCATACCTACGATATCAATAGGAGATATCTTTCGCAAAGAAATTCAAGATGATACCGAACTCGGCAAAAATATCAAGCAATACGTGGATAGCGGCCGTCTGGTACCAAATGGGACCGTAATCGAGGTTATCAAAGATAGGATTAGCAAACCTGATTGTTCAACTGGCTTCATTCTGGATGGATTTCCCCGGACGATCGAACAGGCTCGGACCCTAGATAAGATCGTCAAAATCGACGCTGTTATCAATCTCAAGATTACACAAGAGTTGATCGTGAAGAGGCTCTCTGCAAGGAGAATCTGCAAAAATTGCGGGGAGGTATACAATCTCATTATTTTGAGGCCAAAGCGCGATGGAATTTGCGACAAGTGCGGAGGGGAGTTAATACAGCGCGGGGACGACACACAGCCAGTGATAGAAAAGAGATTTATGGTCTTTGAAAAACAAATCGCACCTTTACTCGAATTTTACGGGGAGAAAGTACTCCTCATAGAAGCAACTTGTAAATCGGCAAATGATTCCCCGGAAGATATGACTAAGCAAATTGTAAAAGAGTTGGAAAAGATGAAAATAATTGGATAATCTGATCCGCTTTCATTTCGCCATGTTTAAAATTATTTAAAATCAGTTGATAAAGATATAGATTTAAACATTTAATGAAAAATTATTTAGTGATGATAATAAATCTAAACCTATCTGTATAAATATGAATCAGCAATTTCTAGACGAAGGTGCCGAAAAATGAATGTGGCCGTGCTTTTTGCTGGAGGCAAGGACTCAACCTATGCCGCTCACGAGGCAGTAAGCAGCGGTTTGAAAATCAAGTACTTGCTCACGATTATTTCAAAAAATCCCCACTCTTGGATGTTTCATACGATAAACATCAAAACTACACGTTATCAAGCTGATGCTATGGGGTTTGAGCAATATGTACGAACATCTTCTGGAGAAAAAGAAAGGGAGTTAGAAGACCTTAAACAAACCATTGCAGCCGTGAGGACAAATATAGGGGGGATCGTTTCTGGCGGCATTGCAAGCTCCTACCAAAAGTCCAGAATAGATGGGATATGTAAGGACCTCGGCTTGGAGTCAATAACTCCATTATGGGGACGTGACCCACACGAACTACTGCACGATATGAGAATGGCAGGATTCAAGATAATGATCACCAGAGTTGCAGCTCAAGGTTTTAATCAAAGCTGGCTCGGCCGGGAAATTGACGAAAGCGCCATTGATGACCTGAACAGGATTAGCAGGAAATACGGTATTAACCCAATCGGCGAGGGAGGAGAGTACGAGAGCTTTGTACTTGACGCGCCGCTTTTCAAAAAGAGTATCGTCCCCATAGAAGTAGAGACCGTATGGAAAGGGACCAACGGCGATTTACTAATCAAAAGAGTCAAAATGGCGAAGAAGTGACTATGTCAACGATACTCGTTTACTCCGATAAATACATGGGACACCATCATGGCGGAGAACACCCAGAACGCCCTGCCCGCCTAAAAGCTATAGTCGGTGGTCTCAGAAAAACAAAACTCTGGACATCCCCAAATGTGAGAGTAATTGCGCCAATACCCGCCAAACGAGAAGACATCCAACTCGCTCATGACCCCAACTATGTTAAACTTGTCGAGAAACTAAGCTCGCTAGAAAAACCAATTGATGGAGATACACCAGTGCAAAAAAACACATTTGAACTGGCGTTACTTGCCGCCGGTGGCACCATGGAAGCCGGGCGAATGGTAATGGCCGGTTGGGCTGATAATGCATTTGCACTTGTGCGGCCACCGGGACACCATGCCCACAGAGACCATGGAGGTGGCTTCTGTTACTTTAACAACCTAGCTATCATGGTAGAACAACTGAAGCGGGATTTCAATCTAAAACGAATTTTCGTTCTGGACTTTGATGCTCACCACGGAAATGGCACTCAGGACATTTTTTACGATGACCCCACGGTGTTGTTCATGTCCATACATCAGCACCCATTTACTCTCTATCCCGGGACGGGATTCCCCGAGGATACTGGTAGGGAAGAAGGAGAAGGGTACAAGGTAAACGTTCCCATGAAACCTGGTAGTGGAGATTTGGAGTACTTGAGCGTCATGCGTGAGATCTTCATTCCTCTATGTGATAAATTCAAGCCACAGTTGTTTGCTGTTTCTGCAGGTTTTGATGCCCACCTGAACGACCCTCTGACAGGGTTGCAGCTTTCTACCGAGGCATATGGGTGGTTGGCTGGCATGGCTATCGAACAAGCGATGCAACGATGCAATGGTAAAATTATATTCGCCCTTGAGGGCGGTTATGACCTTGATGGAGTTTCGGGAGGGGTGGTCAACGTTGTGAAGGCCATGTTGGGTGAAAAGTTCAACCCGCCATCTAGAACTAAACAAGTAGATATCGTAGATGAAGTCAAGAGTATCTTGCATGACAAGTGGAAACTTTGAGGATTAACCACCCAGTTCTCCCGCGATCTGCTCAACAAGTTCCACGAATTTAGCAATTTCTTGCTCTAGATTAAAATAGTGAACCGAAGCCCGAACGGTTCCGCTAATTCCTATGTGCCGCATGGTAGGTTGTGCGCAGTGATGTCCCGAACGGACGGCAATATTAGCTAGCTCATCCAGCATAGATGCCACATCGTGGTGTTCGAGCTTCTCTATATTGAAGCTGACCAATCCTCCACGACGCATTAAATCACGCGGACCGAAGACGATAACGCCATTAACTTTGTCGATTTTCAGCATCTGCTCTGTTAGTTTCCTTTCTCTATCCGCAATTTTTTCGATGCCTATGTCAAGCACATAATCGCAAGCCCTGCCCAGCCCAATTATGCCCGAAATGTTCGGAGTTCCGCCGTCAAAGACCCTCGGCGGTTCGACTAGCTTTGATCCATGTGGCTCAAACTCCTCCACTACCCCACCACCGACCAGGAGGGGCTCAATATCACATATGATGCTCTCGCCTATGTAAAGGAATCCAGTACCCTGAGGACCAAGCAATCCCTTGTGACCTGGAGCAGCCATAAAGTCGCACCCCATCGCTTTGACATCTACTGGCATGTGACCCACCGATTGAGCAGCGTCAACAAGATACATGACCCCATGCTCCTTAGCCAGCTTGCCAATCTCCTCCACAGGCTGGATATTCCCCATTGCATTGGAAACGTGATGAGTCGCTATGAGCCGCGTTCTTTTATCGATTGCCGCCTCAAATTCGGAGGGGTCTAAAAAGCATTCCCCCGATTTCCCAATGAGTTCTAGTTTCACTCCCTTCTCATGCACCAACCGCTGCCACGGGAGTAAATTGCTGTGGTGCTCAAATACCGAAGTTACGATCTTATCTCCTTTTTTCAGATTCAACCCCCGAGCGACTATATTTATTGCCTCGGTAGTGTTTTTGGTATAGGCAATTTCTACGGCTTTTGCATTTATCACACGGGCGATCTTTTCACGAACGCCTTCGAACCTTTCGGTCGCTTGCTTCGCCGCACGATGCAGACCTCGCCCCACATTTGCGCTGTATTCACGATAATAATCAAACATGGTATCTAAAACTGGTTCTGGGGTCGGTGTAGTCGCCGCGCTGTCCAAATATATGGCCCCCGTGTGCAAGAATGGTATGTCGGCCCTAACTTCTTCAACGCTTTTTGTCAAAATTATTTCCCCTGGCTAGCTCGACGTGCACAACTACTGAAGCTAAATTTATTATCTTACCATTTAATCTTCGTTCCGCCCTCGTTGCAATTTCATGAGATTTCCTTACTGTTATTCCAGGATTTAAACTGATGTGCTTTTTGGACTTCTCATTCATAAAAGGCGGGTCATGCCTACCACCTGTACGTTTCCAACCCCGGGTAGGCGTGCAAGTTCATTTTCCAACGGTTCGGTGCCTCCAGCCGCATCTTCGACCACCGCAACTATTTTGAGGGACTCAAGGCCGAAAGCGATAGGTTCTTTAGAAACAGAATGTATTTTGACGCGCTCCCTAACGGCTGACTCGAGCTTGCTTAGGTCAGCCTCGGCGCTCTCCGGCATCAGTCTTAATGTTACAGCAACTCCAGCCATCCATCCACCTCACGGGGCACAAAATCCACACTTGGGACAACTATAGGGATTGCTCAGGCGTCTGCACCTCACACATCTCAAGATCTCAAAAACACTGCAGTTGGGACATGGAAAGCGGACCACTACCCCTCCCTGGGCTATTTCACGGTTGCAAGATGTACAGACGTTTGCCATAAACATCGTACATTATCGTTGTTTTTAACGTTTATAAAAACTGCCGCTGAAAATTTATGGTATTTCACCCAGAGTGATATCGACAATATATTTTTCCTCGTCTCGCGGTATATTGATCTCCACCTAATCATCAACCTTGCTCGACATTACAATCTTTCGTAGCTCCTCAATCGTTTTCACTTTATTGTTTTTAAATTTCAGAAGAACAACACTCTCTGAGATTCATCCGCGATATGCAGGAATTCCTTCCACAACCCCGTTACTAGCGCCGCTGAAGCGCTGGAGAGACCATATCCTCTCGCTATAGCTTCGTTGATGATCATCCTGTTTATACCCAGCCACTGAATCAGTGCCCTTCCGCGTTTGATAATGTCACTAGAACAGCGAGTAGCTACATTTATCGGTATGACAAATCCTATCCATCGAGCAAAAGGTATAATCGCAGTTATATCCATCAGAACGTATTATGGTCGCTGAACCAATGACATTTAGCGAGATTGGGCGGAAAAAGAAGTTACGAAGACGAAGTAAAGTGTTAACGTTGACCACAGTTTTACTGACCCTTTCGATCGCCTCCAAAACAGATGAACCACTAGACGAAGCTTTTTGATCTATGAACTGTAGTCAAAACCCGTTAAATACTTTTCACGTTACAAATTAAATCCCAAAGACAAGATTGATAGTTGGGCCCGTAGTCTAGCCTGGATAGGACACAAGCCTGCGGAGCTTGCGGCCCGGGTTCGAATCCCGGCGGGCCCGTCACTCCAGCGTTGAGAATCGGGTTCGGGTTATTGAAACTAGGTTAAGATTTCTTCCTCGAGCTTCCCCTTAATTTCTTTTACTGTTACAATAACATTGTTTGCCATCATCCTTTCTTTAACTCCCGACATACGACTTGGCCTCTACTTTGCCTCCAAAGAAATTGATGCGGTTAATTCAAAATGTGGAATAAGTAAGGAAGCGTTAGGACACGTAATAACCGCAGATAAAGACGAGAATTTCGCTGTTTTTGAAAACACTATTCGCCGGAACATCAAAATGGCGCACTATAAAACTTTCAAGGGTGTGAGACCAGTTATCCTTACATCAAAGAAAACAAAACCTAAATATGAAAAGGAATTAGACAATACAAATATCCCAAAAAATGTCGAAATCGAATCTGGAGAAAGTGCTCTAAGGCATATTCAAGATTGTTTTCATCGTACGGAAACTGCTTTTCAAAAATCCTAAATTTTCAATTTAAAATCGGGCTTTCTTTACACACGCCTGACTTTCTTTACAAAAGGCACTTTATTTACAAAGCCGTTAGTTATAGATTTTTAAAAAGTTATTGGTAGCATGAATCGATATAATTCTTATTTTAATATTAGCTACTTTTCTCTAAATGTTTTAGTCCTGTGTTTCTCACGGCAAAAATAAAAAATTAACCGATAAGTATACCTCAGATTACAACAAAATCCATCCCATTATCTGCCTTGGTCTTTTTGCTCTGCTTTCGTCTTTTCGGGTCTGCCATTTATATTCTCGGGTTTTAAGTCCCATTGGACCGGTTGATGTTTAACATTACATTTTGTTTTAGTACGGATAAAAAAAATAGAGAGTTATATCTTTTTCCGGTGCACCTCAAATTCCTCTTATCTGGAGCTTTTCTTCCGGTCTGAGTGTTTTGATGTCGATACCCTTCATAGGCATGGGTAGATTTTTACACGCCTGCAACACCACCTCTGGGTCATCGTAGGACCTTGTCGCCTCAACTATAGCTTTAGCCATCCTGGCAGGGTCACTAGATTTGAAGATACCCGAACCGACGAAAACTCCATCCACACCCATTTGCATCACGAACGCAGCGTCCGCTGGCGTAGCTATCCCGCCTGCACAGAACCAAACGACAGGGAGCCTCTGCAGCTTTGCAGTTTCCTCCAAAAGTTCAACAGTAACTTGATACTCACGCGCTTTGGTCTCGAGCCCATCTTGTTCCAATCCAGCCAATTCCGCTATCTGACACTTGGTCAACTTTATATGTTTGACAGCTTCAACGATGTTTCCAGTCCCGGCTTCACCCTTGGTCCTTATCATGGCTGCACCCTCGTTAATCCTCCGTAGCGCTTCCCCAAAGTTGCGCGATCCGCAAACAAATGGAACCTTGAACTTGTTTTTATCAACATGACCCTCATCATCGGCTACCGTCAGCACCTCACTTTCGTCTATCATATCCACACCCAACGCCTCTAGGACCTGTGCCTCCCCAAAATGTCCAATTCTGCACTTCGCCATGACGGGAATGGTGACGACGTTCATTATAGCTTCCACTATCGCGGGATCAGCCATACGAGCTACTCCCCCCACTGCACGGATGTCGGCCGGAACTGCTTGCAGAGACATGACGGCTACTGCGCCAGATTCTTCAGCTATGATAGCCTGTTCAGTATTGGTCACGTCCATTATCACGCCGCCCTTCTGCATCTTAGCAAAGCCGCGTTTAAGCCGATCAGTACCGAACACTAACTCCACGATATCTTCCAAATAATAATCATTGCCCATGATTAAAAAATATAAGCATTTTGTCTACTCCATGGAACACATCAACTTGAAAATATCAACTAGCTTCGAAGAGTAGCCCCACTCATTGTCGTACCAACCCAGAATTTTTACAAAGCTGCCTTTTTTAGGCATAACCATAGTACTCTTCCCATCTATGATACAGGTATGCGGATTGCCTATCACGTCCACAGAAACTATAGGCTCCTCAGTATACTCCAATATTCCCTTCATCCTTCCGACGGCCTCCTCTTTATAAGCTTGATTGATCTCCTCCACGGTGACCTCTTTGTTTAACTCGGCTACAAAGTCGGCGACAGAACCATCCGCTACTGGCACCCTCAGTGCCATTCCGTCCAGCTTTCCCTCCAGTTCAGGAATCACGAGTCCTATGGCGTAAGCAGCGCCTGTGGTGGACGGTATTATCGATAGCATGGCTGCCCTCGCACGACGAGGGTCATTTTGCTCAAGATCTAAAAGCCTTTGGTCATTGGTGAGTGCATGGCAAGTTGTCAAAAATCCCTTCTTCACGCCAAATTTGTCGTTCAGAACCTTGACCATGGGGGCCAAACAATTTGTTGTGCATGATGCCATCGAGATGATATCGTGTTTCGTTTTATCGTACATTTCTTTGTTGACCCCGAGGACAATGGTTACGTCGGGGCTTTTCGCCGGAGCCGAGATCATAACCTTTCTGGCACCAGCTGACAAGTGCTTACTAGCGTTATCCCTGTCCCTGAACAATCCTGTAGATTCCAGAACATATTCCACACCGAGCTGTTTCCATGGTAGCCTGCTGGGATCCTTCTCACTTACCACTTTTATTTCGTTGCCATCGACGATAATGGAATTTTCTGTCCATTTTATATCATTTTTCAAAATACCATGCACCGAATCATATTTTAGCAGGTGCGCAAGGTTTTGGGGCGTTGCAATATCGTTAATCGCCACCACTTGAAAATGACTCAAAAATTCCCCATCTTTTAATGCTGCCCTAAAGAACAACCGACCTATCCTTCCAAATCCATTTATACCTAATTTAACCATTTTAATATCCTCGATATCAATAGTATCGGTTTCTCAAGATATAAACTAAGGAACTCCCGCGACCAAGAACCAAAGTATTATAGAACACGGGTCAAATTTAGATCGGGAGATAATGCCTATTCACTTAGCAGAAAGTGTGCTCGGTATTTTCGCTTTCGACGGCGAAGGTAAAATGGTAGCTTCAGAGAAATTCCCACGAGACCAAATTGCCGTTGCAGAAATAATTTCTAGTATTCAGATGGGGACTCCGACTAAAGAACATCGCGACCTGATAGAGAAATTGCTGAAAGAGGGACACATTGATTTCACGTTGGAGTCAAAATTATTGGCGGAGAAACTCGGGGAAGAATTCAACCAGGCAAATTTTAAGTACCTCCTGCCAAATCCTGCCGGGTCTAAAGTACGAGAGAAGCTGAGGGACATCGCCAAAGATATTGTCTTTAATGACGTAGATACTTTCGCCAGAGATGTTAATTTTATCATCGCGAGACACAAACTCCGCATGGAGGCCGCACAGCGGGACAGCCTAATAATACATTCGATAGGCATGCTTGACGATATAGACAAGATGACGAACATTTTGGTTGGGAGAGTTCGGGAATGGTATTCCGTACACTTCCCTGAATTGGATCGTCTTATCCAAGATCATGAAGTCTACGTGAAATTACTTATCTCCTTAGGTAATCGTGAGAAGTTTACCAAGGAAGCAATTATGGATGCGGACATCTCAGAAGAAGAAGCTGACAAAATCTCCGAAGCTAAATCTGATACTCTTGGAGCCACGCTCGATGAAGTTGATATAAGTTTGCTGCAGAAGATAGCCAAAAAAATTCTCGGCCTTTGCGACTTGAGAAAAGAGGTGTCTAGTTACATCGAAGGACTGATGGCCCAAGTAGCCCCAAACATGCGTTCGGTGGCAGGAGGCTCCATCGGAGCCCGCTTAATTTCGCTAGCTGGCGGATTAAAGAGCTTATCCCGTATGCCAGCCAGCACCATCCAAGTAATGGGAGCCGAAAAAGCGCTTTTCCGAGCTTTGAAGAAGAAAGGCAGACCCCCCAAGCACGGAGTTATCTTTCAATATCCGGATGTCAAAGGTACCCCTAAGAAGCTACGTGGGAAAATCGCACGGGCACTTGCTGGAAAAATAGCAATAGCCGCAAGAGTGGACGCGATGTCAGGGGAGTTCGTCGGGGATAAGCTCGTCAACGAACTAAAAGTACGCATCGCTAACATAAAGATTAAGGAGAAAAGGTAAAAACGATGAGAATATCGGAACACAAACATTTCAAGTGCGTATACTGGATCGAACTTGATGATAAAACCCGGAAACTCGCCACCGTTAATCTTGCTCCCAACTCCCAAGTGTATGGGGAAAGGCTTGTGGGTATTCAGGGAGTAGAATATCGGCTTTGGGATCCCTATAGAAGTAAACTAGCTGCTTCGATTTTGAAAAACATCAAGGGGAATCCCATAGTTACTGGAAAGCGGGTGCTTTACCTAGGGGCGGCAAGCGGTACTACCCCCTCGCATGTTTCGGACCTGATAGGCCCCAATGGGTGTGTGCACTGCGTCGAGATTTCCTCCAGGCCTCTTCGCGACCTTCTTACTGTTTGTAGCAAAAGGGCCAACATGTTGCCAATACTGGCAGACGCCCGGCAGCCACACCGTTATACCTCACTCGTCGAGAAAGTGGACGTGATTTATCAGGACATCGCCCAGCCGGACCAAACTGAAATTTTATTGGCTAACTCAATAACTTTCTTATCAGAAGGTGGTTACGCTATGCTTGCTCTGAAGGCACGCAGCGTCGACGTGACCAAGGAACCACGAGAGATTTTTAGAAATGAAATGGAAAAACTTGAAAAAGAAATGGAAATAGTGGATGCAAAGATTCTCGACCCATATGAGAAAGATCATGCAATGTTTTTGCTGCAAAAATAATCTTAGTAAAATTAAAGACGTAATTTTCTAGATTTTTAATTAAAAGCTAACTCTATAATCTACTTGGTAAAAACTTAAAAACAGTACAATCCAAATTTTACCCATGCCATATAAGTTCAGCTTCGACCTGTCGCAAGTCCCACAATCATTTTTCAAAAAAATCACTAACGCTGCGTATGAAAAGCATGTGCATGGGAAAATAGATGGCATTATAAAGCAGTTGGTTGAGATGCTCAAAATTGTCGAAATAACTGGTTTGAGCATCACAGATGCTTCAATGCTCGCTAAGGATCTTGTAGACACATACCTGAATAATATTTTAGATAGAGATAAGTTTCTAAGGACCAAGAAGAGAGCAATTTTTCTCCCTCACTGTTCGAGAAAATACATGGACGGAAGATGTCGGGCGTCTTTCGACTCCAAAGTTCCCTCATATTACTGCGGGCGCTGCTCTACCGACTGTTTAATCAACAAAGCGACAACTCTCGCGGAGGATAAAGGGTACGCCGTTTACGTGGTGCCCGGTGGTAGCTGCATCCCTCAAATTATGGAGAAAAATTCGCACGAGGGCATTATTGGTGTGGCATGCGCCCAAGAGCTAAAAATGGGTGTGGATCTCTTAAAGAGTAAAAAATTACCTGGCCAATCGGTCTTTCTAACCAAAAACGGCTGCGCCAATACAAAGTTTAACTTGAGAAGCCTTCAAAATATATTATGAAATTATAAAATCAGAAAGAGAACAAACTCAATTTCTTAAATTCATCTGGTCGTAACCTCACATCCTTGCTCAGCTACTAAAATAGTGTGTTCGGCCTGCGCAACCTTACCTCCTGACCGCTCGGCCAGCACGTAATATGGCCAGAGAGCGCCGTTGCCCGTGAGATCACGCAGCGTCAACTCCAACCTGAGCTTGGACATGCGCTTAGCTAGCCATCGCTCGGCAAATGGGAGCTGATTGTATTCGCGCTTGATATTTCTCAAAAGTTCCCGTGACATCCGTAGACGCGTCGGCATATCGCGCAAGTATCGGAAGATATATAGCTTCTTATGATCTTCCACGAAACCCGCTCCGTCTGTAATGAACGGCTCGAGCGCCAACACATCTCCGGCTTTCAAAGTCTGCCCAGTGCTCTCCTTGACATTTGGTATGGTCAGACCCGCATGTAGATTCCATGGAGCCAAGCTATGACCTGTAAGGTTGCGAATTGGCTTGAAACCAGCCGCTGTGGCTGTTTCCTCCACGACTTTACCTATTTCACCAACATCGACCCCGGGCTTTATTGCCGCGATTCCAACCTCAAGGGCATTCTCTACCACCCGAACCATCTCGTCCTTTTCACCAGTTGCAACCGTAAACGCCGTGTCCGCGATGTAGCCATCTAAATGGGCGCCTATGTCAACC
Organism: Hadarchaeota archaeon (SeqCode); assembly: GCA_964343275.1. GTDB lineage: Archaea > Hadarchaeota > Hadarchaeia > Hadarchaeales > Hadarchaeaceae > Hadarchaeum. Next base: position 8,159 of record CAYFIY010000019.1, on the reverse strand, counting down.
TTTACCATGTCATCCAGTTTTATCACCGTGCTATCTTCGACAGGGGGGCTGTAATGAGCCGCCACTTCATTGACCGAAACATTACAAGGGAAAGCTGGCTTGGCCCCCCTCTCGACGATCAACATTTCTGCTGTTTCAGCTATTTCGAGCAAGGTCATATCCGGTTTAACCAATGGTCTTACTTGCTCGCGGACCTCGGCAAGAATCTTTCCCACCATCCTATATTTTTCCAGTTCTTCTTGATCCAACATCTTCTCACCAAACGAAACTTGTTTAACACGCCTAATCAATTAAAACTTGGGGTATATGGGAGACGCCTTTTTAACCAAGTCTCAAGTACGGGTTCTAAAGCTAAGGATGATAGGATTTACTCAAGCAGAGATAGCCCACAATCTAAAAACATCCCGTGCCAACATCAGCATACTGGAACGCAGGGCTAGGGAAAACATTGCCCGAGCAGAGCGCACTCTGAAATTAGCTGAAAAGTTACGGGCTCCAGTTGTAATCGCCATCAAAAAGGGCGACGACATCCTAGAAGTGCCAAAACGATTGTTCGGGGCCGCAGATGCCGCAAATATCAGGGTGAAACAAAGCACTACCTATATTATAGCCGATATTCAGGAGATGGCTGGGGATAAAATCCAGGGTCGCTCGGTAACCAAAGGTTTTGAATTGGCCGTGACCCAAGATGGAAATATATTTACCGTATGAACTGCTCCAAACCTACCTGCTTCTCCTTCTCAAATTTTAGGTCCTCTTCCCTGTAACCCAAGACTTCCATTATCCTCATAACCGCTGGCAGCACTTGATGTCCAACATAATAATCAGGATCATACTCTTTGCCCTCAAAATCCTCCACCGGAACGGCGCGTTCGCTTATGCTCCCGGAACCATTGGACTCGATATAAGATATCATTGTCCCTGGCTCGATTACGTGTCCTAGCTCCTGCAAACGCTTGGCGGCGACCACGTGCGGACCGATTGCCTTGTAACTCTCAATCGGCATTTTGAGCTGAGTGTGTATCACCAGATCATCGATATCAACCTTGCCCTCCAACACCTCCCGCGTAGTCTCCCGGATAACCCTCGCCGCCTTTTCAGGAGAGCCGTCACGAATGATTGCCTTGAGTACATCCTCCTGCGTCCGCTTCGCTATTGCTGCCCAATCCCTGCGCACGAATTCCAAACCCTTGACAACCATCCTTCCCTCCTCATCAATCATGGCGTAACGTTTCTTAGTGATGAAGACACCACGCGGGTAAAAACTTTCTAATTCAAGTTCAATTATGCCAGGAAGGTCTTCGTTCACCTGCTTCATGAACCTCAGGGCGTCCTCCTTACTCTTACCATTGAGTTTGCAGTGAAGACTGTCCGTGTCTCCATATATCACCTCCAGCCCGTAATCCTTTGCCATCTGAATAGTCTTACGAATATAGTGCCTGCCGAAGCTCGTCACACTCTCGGCGCATCGTTTCGAGTACCATCTAGCCCGAGGATATCCAAGCATGCCGTAGAAGGAGTTGGCCACTATCTTCAAAGCCCACTGTCGAGCGTCCAAGGATCGATATTCCTTCGTCCCAAGCTTGAGTTTCTTCAACCCTGACTTAAGCTTAATACGCGCTTCAATTATTTTTTCGAGAGTGGAGGGTATGAAACCCTTTCGCCTCTTACAGAAGCAATAACCCAGCTCAGGAACTGTTACCTTTTCCTCGGGTTTACAATCATTGCAGTCAAGAGTGGATGGATCTATATTATGTGTGACTATTATCGACGGATAAAGCGACCTGAAGTCGAATACAACGAGATCTTCGTGCAAGCCTTTGACAGGATCCATCACGTAAGCACCCATAAAGGTACCCTCCGTTCTCTCTTCGAACTCATCCCCAATTGGTCTGGCTGGAACCAGTTCTCCGATTTTATGGGCCTCTGCCAGCAGCAGCCACTCCACTAGCTGACCTGAGGTCATCCGTTGCACATCGAAGAGAGTTTGACCGACGATACGGGCGAGTCCAACAAACAATGGGAGCAATTCTAGACCAACCTCCAGTGTGGCGTCGGCATCAGACATCGAGTACTTAAGCAGCCTGAGACCTTCGTCTCCACCAACCTTCCAAGCCTTCATCATATCGGTAAACTCGAGGTCAGGCTTGTCCTTACCACTTAAGTACCTGTAGACATCCTCGAGGGTATAATGGATGAGCTTAATATTCCCGATGGCGGCTAAGAAATCGACCATGGCGAAAGCGTCGACATGTACGCGACCACGGATTTTTGAGGCCGTACCAAACCTACGCTTACGGAATACGACCTCCGACCCATCGCGGCCCAATTCTAGGCTTATCCTCAACTGTTTCGCACGATCCCGTATGTATGGTAAATCGAAAATATCTGAGTTATATCCTAGCAGGATGTCGACATCCCTTTCTTTTACTAAATCGATGAAACGTTTGATCATGTTGCGTTCGTTGCTCACCACATCCACATAATCAGGCTTTCTGTCGAAATCTTTCCAAGTTATCACCTTGCGAAAACCTAGGTTGTCGGCAATGCTAATCATAATGATGGGATCTTTCTCCGGTCTTATACTGCCCGTTGGGTTGTACACCTCGATATCAAAGCTCATTACGTTGAGTTTTTGTTCCTCAACCTCAGCTGGCTTTGGCGGCTTATCGATGATAACGGTCTTAATCCCATCCTCGACTCCTACTTCCCCGCTCACTTCGACACCTGACATCGGAGTCAGTCCACGGTTCACCAAATAGCGTCTAGTTGATGGGATGTCAAATTCATATATGGCTTTCACTTCAGGCAAATGACGAATTTCATGGCGAAGCTTGGTAACTTCCACGGGAAGGTGAAAAGTTACCTCAATCGCGTCAATTTCAACACCCATAAGGTTTCTCTTGACCACCTCCGCTTTCTTTGGTTTGATTAGTTTTCCGTTTTCGTGCAACTCAATTTTGCTGATGAGCTTGACCGTTTTCTGGGGTTCTTTAGAGACCACGTAAAGGTAATCCTCAAAGCTGGGGTCCAAGGCTACGATTGTCTCGAACCTACTCTTCATGAACAACCTCACGAGGGGCAGAGCCTCTTTCTCAGAGTAATCAACGTCTATCAGCAAACCCTTCATGCACACCGTAAGTAAGATTGGTTTTTTTAATAAATGGTTTTATCTTAAATTATCCTACGACATTAAGAGATCGTATTTACTATGTGGTATGAATACCAACGACACCAAAAGAGCTTGTTTGAATTGAAGGAGACCAAGACAAACTTTAAATATTTATCCGTATTGTTATGGTTGTCGATCTACATGGAATTCCCAAGTTATGTCGGCTCTTTAAAGGGCAAAGATTTTGTGAATACCCAAGATTTTACCCAAGAACAGATAAAAAAAGTCCTCGACGCTGCGGATGACCTGAGACAAAAATTCAGGAAGAGGACGTCTACACCTTATTTGCCGGGAAGGACCCTTTTCATGATTTTTTACAATCGCTCTCTCCGCACGCGTAACTCCTTCGAAGCTGGTATTTACCAGCTGGGCGGCCACGCTCAATTCCTCAGCCCAACGGACATGTACACACCTACCTTACCTGAAGACATGGTACCTTACGCAACCGAGGCGATTTCGGACGTTTCAAGAGTTCTCAGTCGCTACGGTGACGCTGTGGCCATCAGAATCTACGGTGATCCCGCAAAGTGGACAATCGGGCGTGGACACCGAGTTATCGAAGAATTCGCAAAGTGGGGAGAAATCCCAATACTCAATATGGAAGACGATCTTTACCACCCATTTCAAGCGCTTGCCGACATGCAGGCGGCTCGAGGGGTTGAACCTAAACTGGAGGGTAAGAAATTCGTGGTCTCTTATGCGTACTCAGGTGGACTAAAGCCCCTCGCCGTACCTCAGAGCGAGGCCCTGATTACGACCCAGTTCGGCATGGATGTCGTGCTTGCCCATCCTCAAGGCTTTGACCTAGAAGACAGCGTGATCAAAAGTTGTAAAGAAAATGCAAATAAATATGGTGGGAGCTTTGAAATCGTTAACGACATGCACGAGGCGTTCGAAGGGGCAGATTTTGTATATCCAAAGGCCTGGTCGCCAAGACAGTTCGTACCGCCTTACAACAAGGCCGTAGACAAGGAAGGGGCATCAAAATACCAAGAAAAATACAAGGACTGGATCACCAACATGGAACTGTTAGATGTGACCAATAAGGCCTATTATATGCACTGCGGGCCGGCAGACAGGGGACAAGAAGTAACTCACGATGTCCTTGACAATTACAAGCGCTCGCTCTACTTCGAAGAGGCGGAAAACAGGCTGCATGCGCAAAAGGCAGTAATGGCGATGGTTCTTCCGTAAATTATTCAATCGCACCTCAAATGAAAGACATTAATACGATCAGTCAAAAAATCTAAAACTTAATTAGGACGCGTTTCCTCCGCCTATCATCGGGAAAAAGGAAATACCCTGTTTAGACTTAGCGACTAGCTGCTTAATATTTTTAGCATCTGGTGGGGTATAGATGCCGTCCACGATAACCGATTGCCCTTCTTTCAATTTTTCTTCGACGAGCTTCATGGCGTCATCTACGGAAATCTCTTGAATCACGTGCCCCGCTTCTAGCACTTTTACCTTGAACATCTCTTATTACCTAGAAATTTCTTTGGATGCAGCCTTTATTGCCTTTATTATATTAACGTATCCGGTACACCTACATAGGTGGCCCTTTAATGATTTTTTTATCTCCTCTTCTGTCGGGTTTGGGTTTTCATCCAGCAGACCTTTTGCCATGAGCACTATACCTGGGATACAGAACCCGCATTGAATGGCGCCGTGTTTTATGAAAGCCTCCTGTATGGGATGTAGCTTTCCATTTTTAGCCAGACCTTCGATGGTAGTTATCTCCATCCCATCCACAGTGACCGCCAATGTCATACAAGACAGTATCGGCTGGTCGTTAAGCAGCACGGTGCAAGCCCCACAATCACCCGTCCCACATCCATATTTAGTGCCCAATAAGCCAAACCTATCCCGGAGTGCATTTAACAGGAGTTCGTTTGGTTTTACATACTGTTCTCGGAGATCTCCGTTTACTTTGAGTTTAATCTTTCGTTCCTCCATTAAATCACCCTTTTGCTCCTTCCCATGCCCTTTCAAGCACCTTTTTAACCACGTCCTTCGCCACTTCCCGGACATACCACTTTTTGGGATCTATCTCCTCCGCAGCCGATGAACAAACCTTATCTACAACATCATTGAATTTATTTCCCTCAAGAACGATCTCGGCTTTCCTGGCCCTCCTGGGAACATCCAAAGCCCCACCGAGCGCTATCTTGCATGATTTACAAACATCACCCTGACGACCGAGCATCGCTGCAACCCTGATTTTCCTCTTCAATTCACCGTAAGCTGCACCATTACCATCAGGTACGACCGGTATCTGAACTTCAGTAAGCAACTCACCCGGGGATAGGACAGTTTGGCGCTTTCCGGAAAAGAGCTCTTCCAAATGCATCGTCCTGGAACCATCTAAACTGTCAACCTTCACTCGCGCACCTAACACCAAGAGCGGTGGGATAGAACTGGCAGTTGGAGCCGCATTACAGAGGTTACCGCCGATGGTTCCCATGCATTGAACTTCGATCGATACGCTCTTGAGCGCCTCAGACAAGATAGGAAATTCTTTCAATTCCTGTGACTTGATCATATCGTGAAAAGTGGCCAAAGCTCCGACTTTTACTTCTTCACCTTCCTTTTTTATATAGTCTAATTCTTGGATCTTACCCACATAAATCAAATATTTTGGATCGATTTTTCCAGTTTTCATGTTAACGATTAAATTTGAGCCGCCAGCGAGTATCTTGGCCTCCTTCCCAAATTCGACGATGACATCTATTGCCTCTTTAACCGTCTTAGGTTCGTAGTACTCGAACTCGCTGGTTATTATCCTGGTGTTGACCATTTACCTCCCCTTCTTTTCTTTCAAGGCTTTAAGCACCTTCTCAGGGGATATGGGTGCTTCATTGAACCATATGCCAATCGCGTTGTAGATAGCATTAACAATCACGGCGGGCACAGGATTTAATGCGGCCTCTCCGATACCCTTTGCCCCAAATGGACCACTTTCCTCATAGGTGTTGGCAAAAAACACCTTTATGTTATGTGGATCAGGCATGTCCTGGGCTTCCAGTATGCTGTAACCGGACAAGAACCCTTTATTGGTCAATTCGCCTGTCTTCGTCTTATATTTGGTGTCCTCGAACAGAGTGTAGCTTATTCCTCTGTAAAATCCACCATGAACTTGGGCTTCGGCGAAAATTGGATCTATCACCGTTCCACAATCTACACCTATTGCCGCTCTCACAGGTCTAACTACCCCTGTTTTCGTGTTTACTTCAACTTCCACGAAGTAGACGGTGAAAGCCGGTGGGCCATGTACCTGTCTGAGACTGTCCACAGACGCTATGGTTCCCCAATCATTATATCTGGCAGTCGCGGCAACCTCTTTAATCGTCAGTTCCTTTCCGGAAATTCCTTCAACGTATATTATTCCTTGGCCAATTTTTTCATCTGGTCTGATCTTCAGCGCATGAGCAGGCACTCCCAAAATACGCGAAGCATAATCCAGCAGTTTCACTCTCACCTGATCCGCTACCTTTTTCAGGGCCCCTCCCCCGGCATATACGCCTCTCGTGGCGTGTTGAGCCACGTCGTAGACAGACGTACTGGTATCGGTGGGTGAAAGTTCGACGTTATCTAGCGGCACCCCTAGAGCCTCAGCAACTATCTTCATGCCAGCCTCCAGTGCGCCGCCGCCCATGTCCATCAACGCAGTCACCACATCGACAGTTCCGTCTTCATTGATTTTTATGATGGCACCAGAGTAGTCAACCGCTTCTCCGGGTAACGGCCCACCTGCGCTAGAAGTGTGAAATCCGCGGGCCATTCCAATTCCGCGCCTGATCTCGCCCTTCTTATCCTGGGGTGTACCTCTATCTTTCCAGCCTATTATCTCTGCTCCTTTTTTGATCAACTCGTCTATCCCACAGCTCTTTATCACAGACTTTACAGTTGGACCTTGTCCCCAGAAGACGTCACCTAGGCCGACGTAATTCTTGAGCTCAACCTCAATCGGATCTAGGTTAAACTTCTCTGCTATCTCATTCATCATTGTCTGAGCCGCAAAATTGACTTGTGGATTACCGAAGCCCTGCATCGCACAGGTTGGAACTTTGTTGGTATAAACTGCCCTTGCAGTGAACTTCAGATTAGGAATCTTGTAAAGCGAAACAAGCCATCCAGCCATGCAACCTATGAATGGATAGGCCTGGATATTGTGTGAACCGATATCGGTGACGGCTTCCATCTCCCCGGCAACCAGCTTGCCATCCTTCTTGGCTCCGATCTTGAACTTCACTATAGCCGGATATCTGCAGTGGTCGTACATGTCTTCCTCCCTGGAAGTCACCATCTTGACCGGACTCTTGGCCTTCATAGCCAAAGCAACACAGATTGGGAGGATTGAATTCATCTGGATGCTCGAACCGAAAGAACCGCCCAATTGTATCTTCTTTATGTTAATCTTGTTCAATGGGATACCGAATATCTCGCCGATGAGTATTCTACAATTGTGGATAGTCTGAGTGGTCGTCCATACAGTTATTCCACCATTCAGCTCAGGCGCACAGACAGCCGCCTTTGTTTCAAGCTGGGCATGGTAAGCTCTGCCGATCTTATATCCTCGTTCGATTATGACATCGGCTTCTTTGAATCCTCGCTCTACGTCCCCTTCGATTATATCCACTTTGGCGGCGATGTTATCCTCTATCTTGACCTCTTTATCTTGAATTATTATATGGTCGTGTAAATTAGGTTTGCCAGTCTTCATGGCCACAATAGGGTCGAATACTGCCTCCAGATTCACATATTCAACCTCTATCAATTTGAGCGCTTGTTCAGCTTTTTCCTCGGTTTCTGCTGCAACGGCAGCTATTCCATCCCCAACCTGAAGTGGCTTATCAGTAAGGACTGTCTTATCTTTGAAAGTTGCAGCAGGGACGCTCACGATGCGCTCGTTATACTTGACCTTTGGAACGTCCTTAAATGTGATACATATGGCCCCTATTTTTTCGGCTTTGCTAGTGTCTATACT
>CAYFIY010000018.1:0-26576 GCA_964343275.1 Hadarchaeota archaeon (SeqCode) | reverse complement strand
GCCCTCGATCCGAACTGAGCGTAGGTTTATGAGATTGGCTTCCCTTTACAGGGTCGCAGCCCATTGTCCTACGCATTGTGACCCGCGTGTAGCCCAGGGGATTTGGGGCATACCGACCTACCGTCGCCCTCTCCTTCCTCTGGCTTAGCGCCAGCGGTCCCCTTATAGTACCCAGCTTCCCACTGATGGCAAATAAGGGCGAGGATCTCGCTCGTTGCCTGACTTGACAGGACGCCTCACGGTACGAGCTGACGATGGCCATGCACCACCTCTCAGATAGTCCAGCAAGATCGTCAACCTGGCTATCATTCAACTGTCGCCCCTGGTGAGTTTTTCGGCGTTGAATCCGATTGAACCGCAGGTCCCACCCCTTGTGGTGCTCCCCCGCCAATTTCTTTAAGTTTCAGCCTTGCGACCGTACTTCCCAGGCGGCGGGCTTAACGACTTCTCTCCGGCACCTAGTGCTCACGAGGAACACCAGACACCTGGCCCGCATACTTTACTGCTAGGACTACCGGGGTATCTAATCCCGTTCGCTCCCCTAGCCTTCGCCCCTCACCGTCAGGTCCGTTCTCGCCGAGCGCCTTCGCCACCGGTGGTCCCCCAAGGATTAGAGCATTTCACCGCTACCCCCAGAGTACCCTCGGCGTCTCCCGGCCTCAAGACCAGCAGTTTCCCTTGCAAGCCGAACGGTTAAGCCGTCCGATTTCACAAGGGACTTGCTAACCCGGCTACGAGCGCTTTAGGCCCAATAATCGCGACCACCACTTGGGCTGCGGGTATTACCGCGGCGGCTGGCACCCGACTTACCCAGCCCTTATTCTGGGAGCTTCTTAAACTCTCTAAAAGCCGTCGATCAATGACCAACGGCACTTGGGGTTCCCCCGTCACGCTTGCGCGCATTGCGGAGTTTTCGCGCCTGCTGCGCCCCGTAGGGCCTGGGGCCTTGTCTCAGTCCCCATCTCCGGGCTCCGACTCCCATCGCCCGTACCCGTTGTAGGTTTGGTAGTCCGTTACACCACCAACAGCCTGATAGGCCGCAGTCCTATCCTCGGGCCCCTTAGGATTTCGGTGAGGGGGCATTCCAGCGTCCCTCACCCATCTGGGATTATCCTCAGTTTCCCGAGGTTGTCCCTGTCCCGAGGGTAAGTTAACTACGTATTACTGAGCCGTGTGCGGGGCCATCCCTTGCGGGACGCCCACCACTTGCATGGCTTAGCCGAACCCCAATAGCGGTGGCCTCCGGCAGAATCAACCGGATTTAGTTGTCGCAATCGCCATAGAAATTGGCGTGGATACCGAACTTATCTCGGACCCGAGCTCCTCCAGTAGCCTGGTTTGTTCGGATCCACATAGTTGATTCCACACTAAGAGCACGATTTCTCATTGCGGGACCAACATGTTATGAGTCCCATACTCCAATCGTCGCCGTTACACTGCAGTGTGGACAACATAATCTACGAATTTTTTTCTACTTAAAGCTTACTTAATGATTTAGGCGATTTTAGTCGGGAGAAAAATATCAGATTGGCCTTCGGGACCTTATCAAATCATTTTCAAAAAATGCCGAAATTAAAAAATTAGTTTTTTCCATTAAAATCAATTTTGCATCGTTGATGAGATAACACCAGATTGCATGTTTAGCTATGGTCAGAATTTTTTATTTGATCGGGAAAGCTTTGTTTCATATGCAAAAGGACTAAAAAGATGTCGTGCAAGTAAATGGCGAGGTGACCGGATGAGAATGTTGTCAGAAATGAACGGAATTAAAATCTACAGCGACCTGGCACACTACATCGGGACAATCGAAGACGCCGTGATAGATGATAAAGAGGGAAAAATAGCCGGACTAGTTTTTGAACGAAAGGGTGGCAAGGTATCGCACGTCCCATATAAAAGCATCATGGCAATTGGCGACATAATACTTGTATATACGCGGAAGGAAGAGGCAGTTGCACCGACATGATTGAGGCTTTTGGAGGGAAAAGACCACGCATACATAAGACTGCATTTATCCATCCCACGGCTACCATTATCGGAAACGTTACAATAGGCATGCATTCGAGCGTTTGGCCCGGAGCCGTCATAAGAGGAGACTTTGGGAAGGTTAGAATCGGTAATTACACGAACGTCCAAGATAACTCGGTCGTGCACGCTGGAGATATTTACGTCACGAAAAAGCCCAAGTATTTTTTCGTAAAAATTGGAAACTTTGTAGTCGTTGGACACAACGCGTTAATACACGGAGCGACTGTTGAGGACCAGTGCTTAATTGGCGGAAGCTCTGTGGTTTTTAACGGAGCGAGGGTAAGGAAAGGCGCCATGGTCGGACTCGGAGCGGCAGTCTTACGAGACGCAGAGGTACCACCGCGCACAATTATGGTGGGCATTCCTGCCAGGCCACTCAGATCAATAACCAACGAGGAATTCAAACGCATTAAAAGACAGGCGCAAAATTACGCGAAGTTGTCCGAAATGTACATTAAAGAGGGATCAAAGTCGTCTCAAGGCGGTCGTAGGTAGGATATTCCTCGACCAACGCAAACTTCAACTTCGGTTCAACTTCAGAAAGTTTCTTTGCGACCCGCCAGTGAATCTCGATTCTTTTTTTCTGGAGGTTTATTACGATCAAATCTCTCGGAATTCCGTAGCTCTGAATGATATTTGATCTTACCGGTCTAAGTTTCCCAGCTGGCAAATCCAGAATTATCCCTTTAATCAAAAGTCCATCATTGGTAAATGCTTCGTGGGGGCTGGCCACGTTTTTTACTTTTCGTTTCAGCCTATTGCGTAGTTGGACTGAATCCTTCAGCGAACTGGGACAATAATGTATGTTTAAATGAGTGTTGCGAGCAGCCCACTTCAATATCTTTATGGCCTCTTTCTGGCTACCGCCCACAGCAGCAGAATCTCTAGACTTAACTCTGAATCCTCTTTTTCTGAGCTCAACTGAATTGGTGTCGGAAAACTCCAGTTCATTGAGGTTAACAAAATCACAGGAAATTTTATCCAACTTAGCGAGAAAAGATGCAATCCTCCTGTATGAATCTGGTAGAACGGGAATCTCCACGCCCGTGTAAAGACCAATTTCTAGTGCACTCTTAACAGGTTCAGTAGACTTAGTGTGAAATCTGATTTCATCGAGACCCTCTCGTTTGAGCGCCTGAAGTTGCGCCTTCGAGAGTTCACTGCAGCAGTACATATGTATGTGATGCCGCTTTCCGAATTTCCCCTTCAAATAACGAATATATCCTAAGACCCGTCGAAACTTTATAATCGGGTCCCCCCCGGTTATCCCAGTGCCCAATGCATCGAATGATCTGGCCTCATTTATGATGTCATCGGCGATTCTAATTGGCCGCTCGTTCGCATATGATAAATCCCTTCCGCGCCTTTTTTCTGACAGTGGACAATAAAAACAGCCGCAGCGACAAATTCCAGTGACAAACAGTACAAGCTTGGCACCCCTTACACATAAACGGCAGCCCCTTGTCATCTTTCCCAAAAGCAGCGAATCTGCCGGTGTCCTAGTTATCTTACGTCTGCTTGTCAATGCTACCGATTTCATGACCCCATTGCTCTTTGCCTTCGGCGATTTCTTTCTTCCAGACCGGTACCTCTCTTTTAACTCTATCCATTATTTCTGAAAGTGCCTTGAAAACCTCGCTTCGTCTGACACCAGCCAGCAAAACATAAATAGCATCTTCACCGGGTGCGATTTGATCTACTATATGATGAATCATTACTTTCTTTATCTTTGGGAGCTGTTCAATATCACTAGCGATCTTTTCAAGTTTTGCCAACGCATCTTCAGCGGTCTCGTAGTGCAGATACTTGACCGCCTTCCCCTCGTCGGACGCCCCTCTTATCACGCCAACAAAGCATCCTATTGCTCCAACATCTTTGCTCAAGCCCGATCTCAAGCGAGCGAGTAGAGAGGACAGATCTACTTCACCTTTTTTATGAATGCCGATTTCAGACAACGAATCACCCGCAAATCATCCGCCCGTATCTGGAGGAAATATTGCCACCCCATCGCCATCGTTCAATTTCGTATTTATGTCGTCCATTAAGGATATGCTTTTTCCGTTGACAAAGACTATCGCCGTATCGCGCAAATTTTTTTCCTCGAGAAGCTGTCCAGACAAGCTTTCTCCATATTTAGCAAAAAGTCTTTGAGGCAGCGCAGAAAAATAGTTCACATTCTCAATCTCAGATTTCCCAACACGATCCGCATCTCTAAAATTGACGAAAAATTTCACTGTGATATCCATGGAGATCATCTAAAGTTTTCCACAACTTGCCTAAAAACCTATTACTTAACATTTTTAAGCAGGGGTGTAAAAATAGCTAAAGACGGATTTTTATGGTAGAGATGAAAACTAAACTTCAGAATATTGTTCTTTCTGTGGCCTACGAAGGTGTAGAGCTTGATTTGGAAAAATTAGCTGGATCCCTAGATGGGGCCAGATATGACCCCGAAGTTTTTCCTGGAATCTCTTACAAGTGTATTGACCCCAAGGCATCTTTTCTCATTTTCGCCTCCGGTAAGATGAACTGCGTCGGGGCAAAGAGTATGCACGACGCCAAACTAGCTATACAAAGACTCACCAAAAAACTGAAGAAGATCGGCGTGAAGGTAAAGAGTGAGCCCAAGGTCAAGGTTCAAAATATCGTTGCTTCATTGGACTTCGGACGGAAATTTGATCTGGAGCTTATTGCAAGGACATTTGAGAACACCGAATATGAACCTGAAGTATTTCCTGGGCTTGTATTTAGACTTGACGAACCAAAAGTCGTAGTGCTACTTTTCGTATCTGGAAAAGGTGTCTGTGCCGGTGCTAAAATCATGGCGGACATAGAAACAGCAGGGACCAGAATATTAAAACTATTAAAAAATTACTGACGATAACCCCAGTTAAATTATATATTAAGTATATCTAGCTGGTAATGCTAAATACGTGCATACACTTAATCCAGAAATGTTGATCAGAATAAAGCCTTATCTTATCATTATTAATATTAGTTAAAACTCATCGCAATAAGAAACCCATCAATAAAAATAATAAATTATTTTATCATTATAAATGCTAATCCGACCATTACTATCGATAGACATGCACCAGCGAAGAAAACAGTCGCTACTCCGCCTAATCCATAGAACGCCCCCAACAGAATTGGGCCCAAGGTAATTCCTGTTCGAACGACCAACCAATTCAGAGACATCAACACCGCACGGTGCTCTTTTGGCGCACATTCTGCCAGTAGCGTATGGATGCTAGGTTCATTGAGGCCATGTCCAATCCCAAAAATTACCACTGGAATCAAGAGAAGCCAAATGCTGGAAGCCAAGGGAATTATCACAAAGGCTAAAGCATACAAGAAGAAAGCCAACGCTATAATTCTTTTTACTGGATAAACCCTAGATATTTTTCCTACCTGTAAAGCAGCAACCGCACCCGTAATGGAAAAGCAGGTGATAATCAAACCAATTATCAAAGAAGACGCGCCGAATGAATATCCGAGTAGGACTGGAAAGAAAGTCATGAATGCTCCATAAAAAACAATAAAAGTAAAAACACTGGCGAAGAGGAGCCCAATGACGCGCCGATTTTTTACGATTGTCCAAGCATTCCCTAAATATTCTTTAATGTTTTGGTTATCTTTCGGTTCTGGGTTCTTTAGCGAAAATAAAACTAAAAGTCCAATGGGTATGGCGACAATCGGTAGAAAAAATGGGTAATTCCATCCAAATATTGCCATTGCCCCGCCCGTGGCTGGAAATATGGCTAAAGCCACGTTGATAACGCTCCCGTTATAAGACATAGCTGCGGTTCGGTCCTTCCCTGAATAAATATCTCCGATAACCGTCAGGCTTATGGACAACAAGGAAACCGCGCCTATACCTTGAAAGAATCGCATAATCAGCAAAAAGTTGAAATCGCTGATAAATGCACATGATACTCCGGCAATACCAAACAAGAAAAGCGAGGGGGCAAGAACTTTCCTCCTGCCATATCGGTCCGCAAGTATACCAACCGGGATGGAAAAAATAATGGAAGGAAACGCCATAAAAGATATCAGCAGCCCAACCTCCTGAGGTGAAATATTCAGCTCCTGTATTATCTTAGGGAATGCAGGGGTGATACTAGCAAATCCCAGAACACCCATCAGGGTACAACCAAACAGAATAATGAGATTTTTGTTCAGATAAATTGGACTTGGCTTATCGTCTTCACATTGCATTATCAAGTCGACCTCCAGTTTCACAGCTAGTATTAAAACAATTAAATTTGTTCTTTGCTCTGTTCGGATTTAGATAATGTTCGGTATCTTTCCTAAATTTTGATAGTTTTTTTCCTCCAAGTTTTTATTTCAAATATTATATATCAACTTGCCCAATTATATTTTTCAAAATAACTTAAACTCCCAAGAACTATACGCGTTTCCAAAGTTCTGATGCCAACCTAGAAGATTCCCGAGCGATTGATTTTTCGTCCAATTGAACTAACTTTTTATTTCTCATTAAAATTTTTCCATTGCAGATCGTAGTATCTACCGTTGCATCGGCCAAGCCAAATATAAGGTGACCAAAAAAGTTGCCCTTGTTTAACTCAGTCGGAGAGTGGTAATCGATCAAAATTAAATCAGCCAAGGCACCTTTTTTTATTTCACCAACTTCCCATCCTGCAACCCTCTTCACGATTTTTGGATTGTTGCCCAATAACATCCTCGGAGCCTCCATAAATGCTACTCGCGGATCTTTTTTTACGTGGCGCTGGATGAGATAGGCAATCCTCATCTGAGCAAACATGTCCGAACTCATTGCATCGGTACCGAGGCCGACCTCAATTCCACTTCCCATCATCCCAAGCACGTCCGCGCAACCGACGGCGTTATTCATATTTGACTCCGGATTATGGACAACGTTGGTACCGGTGGATTTCAGGATGCCCATTTCCTTTTCATCGACGTGAACGCAGTGAACAGCTATTGACTTTTCCCCGAGTGCGCCATGTGAGTTCAATCTATCTGCTACCCTCATGCCGTATTTCTTCAAACTATAGTCCTCATCTGACTTATCCTCAGCACAGTGAACGTGTATCCCAACATCAAACTTTTTTGCTATTTCTACCGACCGGTCCAGTGTATCATCGTTTACTGTAAAGGCCGCGTGCAAGCCAACCATACCAGCCAAGAGATCAGATGGGCTAGTTTTTAAAGTGGAAAGGAAGCGCTCGTTTTCCACCGCCCCCTCAGCTCCTCTTCCATACCTGTCGGAAGTTCCCAAACAGAGGCAACCCCGAATTCCCGTGTTTTCTACCGCTTTAGCTATCTCATCAAGGCTTCCATTTTGTTGGGATTGTCCCTCATGGTGGTCGATAATTGTAGTCGTCCCATTCCTAATGCATTCTATCGCTGGAACTAGAGAACTATAGTAGATGTCATCCTTGGTCAGAGCCTTGTCCAGTTTCCACCATAACTTATCCAATATCTCCAAAAAATTTTTTGCTGGCTCTCCTGAAACAGACATTCCCCTAGCAAAAGTAGAATAGAGATGATGATGAGCGCAGATTAGGCCAGGCATCACCACTTTATCAGTCGCATCGATGAACTCAGCTTCCCCAGCTTTGACCTTCAATTCTTCGGTTTTTCCAAAATTATCGATCACATTTCCATCTATTAAAACAGCTCCATTCTTTATTACCCTATTTTTCTCGCCTAAGGTGACTACGGTTCCATTTCCGATCAAAATCTTTTCAGCCATGAAATCAACCATTTATAACATGTTTATCCTATTGATTTATACTAACTAGATCTTCAGTTGGGAGGATTTGATTTTGACGTTGATAACCTATTTTTTAACATACGGGAGCATAGAACTTTTCGATGTCATGCCAGTAACAGTGATTGTCAGATATGGGGAAATCGCTCTCAAGAGCGGACCGGTGCGGAGGCGATTCGAACTGGCGCTCATCGAGTCGATGAAACGAGTACTTATCGGACTGAAATACAATATCAGGTTCGAACGCGGCAGGATATTCGTTGATACGAATTCTCCAGCAACGGTCATCAAGAGATTGGCCAAAGTGCCCGGTATAATATCGCTCAGTCCATCCGCCAGTACCAAAGCTAACATGCACAATATCCGAACTCAAACGATAAAGGCCGCCAAAAAATCACTCCGGGCGGGCATGTCTTTCGCCGTTCGCACCAAGAGGGTGGGAGACCACCCCTTTTCCAGTATGGATGTAAATGTTAAAATCGGGGCATTGATTCTCTCCAAAATTAAAAATATGCGGGTTGACCTTTCCGACCCCGACGCGGAGATATCAATCGATATTCGTGGCGAAGACGCGTACATCTACACTAAAACAGTGAAAGGAGTTGGCGGGCTACCTATTGGTACTCAAGGCAAAGTGGTGACAATTTTCTCAGGTGCCTGGAAAGAAGCCGCGGCCACATTTATGATGCTCAAACGTGGATGTAAGCTAGTTCTCCTCTATCTAGACCCCGGCGGTAAAGGGAACAGCATAAAAACTAGGCGTGTTATTTTTGCTGCAAAAAAACTAGCTGAGTTCGATCCAACCATCAAGTTATGGTCAATTCCGTTCAAGGAAATCTTGATCGCAACAGGAAAGAAATCGGTAAAACGATCGGCATTTTATATATTTAGGCGGTCGGCACTTCGCGCTTCCGAAATTTTGGCCAATCGAGTGAGGGCAGAAGCACTTGTTGTGGACGATGACGCGAAACAACTTGTTAAACAGAGGCTTTTAAACACGAGAATGATCGATGAGGCAAGTAAATTAGCAGTTTTGAGGCCACTTTCTGGGATGGGTAAAAAAGAAATCAAGCAAATGGCAGAAAAAACCGGTATAAAATTTCATGCTGGGATACGTCCTTATCTATCGTCATCTGAAGAGATCTTGATCCTGAAAAATATCCGAAAATTGGAGGAGAAGATAAACATTTATAGAATCATCGAAGAAGCTTCCACGAAGATAAGAAAAATGAAAATCAGGTGAACAAATGAACTTGGTGGTCAAACCTTCCACATCTATATCAGGGGAGGTTGATGCCCCCCCATCGAAGCTACACACCCAATTTGCCACCGTCTTAGCGATTCTACCTGGTGGAAAAAGCACCATCGATTCTCCGCTCAGGACGAGAGACACCACCGTATTACTAAAAGCGGCGGAATCCCTGGGTGCCACCGTTAAGCGGGGTCAGGAAAGATGGTCTGTGTGGGGAGTGGATGGAAAAATCAGACCAAATGAAAACACTCTTGATGCCAAAAATTCTGGGACCTCATTGAATCTCCTTACAGCTATCACCACGCTTTCCCCCACACCTTTAGTACTTAACGGAGATCCCCAACTGCGTTCAAGAGCGATGCCTCAATTCTTGAAAGCCCTTCGTAGCCTGGGAGCCGAAGTCTATTCCACGAAGCCAAACGCCAGCCCTCCATTCATGGTGTTCGGTGGCGGCCTTGCAGGAGGCAGATTAAAAATAAGGAGTATTGAGGCCAGGTATTTACCTACAATCTTAATTGCTGCCCCGTATGCGAAAAAAAGAGTTGAGCTTAAATCACGCTTAGAACCGCTTAACTTCATCTCGGAACTAATGAAAATTGGTCGCGTTAAAGTCAGCCATAGAAAGGGAATTGTTTCAATACCGCAGCAACCATACCGCGTGTTTAGTTATCGAGTGCCAAAGGAAGTATCGGGAGCTGCTCCTTTAGCGATATCGGCCTGCCTAACCAACTCGAAGATAAAAATCAAGCACACGGGCCAAATTACTGACAGGGACAATAAATTCCTCGAATACCTGAGATCATTCGGATTCCCTATTCATGCCTCCAAGAAAGCCATCTCTGTGGAAGGTCGAAGAAAATTAAAGGCAGTCAGGTTGAACCTCTCATCGGCTCCAGAATTGCTTCCATTCCTTGCAGTAGCGGCTTGCACGGCAAGAGGTAAGACTGTATTATATGGTGCGGAAGGAGCCAGAACTATGAAGTCGGACAGGGTGTCAGCCATCGTCAACGAACTGCGTCTAATGAAGGCGAGGGTGCTGGAAAGGAACGATGGGGTGCTCGTCCAGGGGCCCATGAAACTCAGAGGTTCTGAAGTCGATGGTCACAACGACTATTCGGTCACTGCAGCACTTGTGATAGCCGGCCTCATCGCGGAGGGCAAGACTACGATAAAAAATGCTGCCGATGCCCTCGGATCTACTTACTCCCGATTTATTACCACTTTCCGAAACATCGGCGCCGACTTAAGTTACGTAACCTGATGGAACAAATTACTTAACCCCTGCTAAGTAGTTTGAAACGTGGTGAAGCGAGTGGACCGCCTAGCATAGAATTAATGATCGTGTTCACCTACTTACTGATCATGTTGACGATCGTTACCATGTCCATTTACACCAAAGCGAGTTATGACGCAGATAAATTTACCAGACTCGCAGAAGTCAGAGATACAACTAAAACCCTGACGAATACTTTGAATACTCTGTACGCAAATGGTCCCGAATCTAAACCTGTGGTGGATTACTGGCTCCCCAAGGCGTCGTGGTGTTATACGTGGACGGCTACGAGGGGCTTGATGTGTTCGGGCTTGACACAACCAAACAAATCATTCCTAAAAACATTCACGCAGACGTCCAAATAAGGCTGGACTTGGATGGCGATGACAACTGGAACAACAACCGTAAATCCGTGGTCATTATCGACACATTTCTTTGAGTTGTTGGGATGAGAACACTACGGAACACGCTGAAGACTGGACAATTAAAAAACGCTAGACATACGACATTGGAATCTCCGAAAAAACCCGCGAAATAGAGTGGTAGGCGAGCGATGGACCGCATCAGTTACGACATATTTAGTAACGTAAAGTCCGACCTTTATTTAGTGGAGAGCTTCGCCAAGGTGGGTAAGAGGAATCAGGTGAAGTTGAGCGTCTAGCGCCAGATGTTTTGTCTGCGAAGAATCAAAGTTAGAGCCATTTTGGGGAATGGAAGTTAGTATTCTCTGCCATTCATTCAAGTTTAAATTGTAGTTCACGGCTGCGCACAAAAATCAATTGAAATAAGTTAAACAGTACTTAGCGTAATGACAGTATACAAGACAGTTTCCTTTTCAGCGTGGGTACCTTTTTCAGAGTATTCTTACTTAAAGCTGTTAACCGAGAAAACTACTTCAAGCCTATTTTCCAAACACGGAAAGTAAAAATTGCCAATAAAGATCGCCATACAAAACGGCTATTAAAACTCCGGCTCCCAGCGCCGGTGCAAACGGTAGACCCCTTTTGACTTTTATAATATTTTCCAACTTTCCGTCGCGTACTAATATTTTAAGCGAACCAATTTGATGCCGGGTTAAGCCCGCGGCCCTTCTGGGATTTGTGTAGATTTTATCTCCTCTTGTTCTGACACCGAGCCTAGAGGCATGCCGGACAATTTTGCCGTCCTTTTTATATATGGTCTCTGCCGGGATCATGCCTTCCTTGAGTTCCGTGATCTTAACTCGCTCGTAAAGTACCTCGCGTCCTTGCATACGACGTACTAAAGCATATGCAAATATGAGGGGGGATACGAAGATAATGCTATTAAAAAGGATCGTCAGAGGCACAGGATAAATGGGGTTCCCAACAGGCATCCTGTACCCGTAGAGGAGAGCGCCCAATGCGGTGAAAAGCTTTACATCTCCACCAGCCCAGCCACCCGTCCGCCACATTATATATCCAATGATAAATGAAATAGCCGCTCCAATTGCTCCCGATGCCGCGGTTAACAAGTCCCAGCTTTGGATTCCTAAAAAAATATAAAAAGCTACTCCAAAAACTATCAGCGGAAAATTAAGTTTGTTGGGAATTATGCGCCAACGCATGTCGGTGTACACAGCAACGCAAACGCTGATAATGGCAACTCCAACTAGAATAAGCTCAAGATTTACCAAAATTATCACCAATCAATCGGCGTCTGAGCACACCAAAGCCGAGAGCCAAGACTGATAACCATTCCGACTAATACCGGAATAGTGATGTTGTCCCTCAGATTATAAATTTGGCCGCCCACACTAGAACCTAAACCATAGGTGGTCAACCATACCAAAGACACTACAACACCCACCAACATCACAACCGCCGCTAGCATGAGCATGAATTCAAATGCTCCTTGCGCAACCTTATCCATGAAATTTACCCATACCATCCGTTGCTTATGTTAACGTATCATGATATCAAATATTGTGGAACTTTTGTACTTTATCTTCAAAGTGTCCCCTAGTTCATTTCCTGTCGCAGGCAGGACGACTGATATGCCCCCTACCGATAAATCCTCCCAGCCACTACTTCAGTCATTGGTATTGATTGAACCCCTGTAGACTACATACTCCGAATCTAGATCCGGAATTAAACTTGGAACCATTCTATTAGGAGTGAAAATCACTTCTCCGCCACTCTTAGATGTCATCCCTGTTGTAGATACAGTTAGCGTCCTGCTAGAATTTAGAAAAAAATAACAAATGCTGCTACAACAGCGGCTGCGGCAAGTATCAACAGATATTCAGTCGACCATTGGGCTTTATTCCTCTTTAGCCAACTTCGGTTGCACATTCCACAAATTGTCTAACCACCCATCTTGTTGAGTTATCGTGAGAAACTTCAGCTTACTGTGCCCGCGTCAAACACACTACTACCTTGGTATTTAATTTTCAGAACGTCTCCTATTTGGTTATTCGTGGCGGTCATAGATTCAGGTATTCCTCTTTGCAGTGTTCCAGTACCAGCTTGCCAAACATTTGGATCTGCTGGAAATATTTTAGTAGCTCCCCTGTAAATTGCGTAATTCCAGTCACTCGATGTAATATAGGCGGGAGTCATGGTGCTAGATGGTGTGAACTCTACAGCATCACCGTTCTTAATGGCCGTCCCTATTATAATCGCCGAGGGGCCGGTGCTCGTCACATAGTAAACCGCAATAGCCACGATTACCAGCACCGCTGCCAGCATAAGGAGATATTCTGTGGCACCTTGTCCCTTTTTACACAACCTTATTTTTATACCTCCACGAAATGATCTAAAAAAAGGGTTTAAAATTATGTCCGCATTCTTGAGTAAAAATCGACATTTTTGTAGGAAATTTTTTAACCATATGGCACCCACCATATTTAAATAATTCAAACGGTAAAAGGATTATTAATCTTAGCGAGATAGGTAAAGTTTAAATGTGAATATACGCTTAGTGAAAGGAGGGAAATGTTATGAGTGCTATAGGAAGTAAACCAGTACTCGTGTTACCTGAAGGAACACGAAGGACGATTGGACGTGACGCCCAGAGAATGAATATACTTGCGGCTCGGGTCATAAGCGAAGCAGTTCGCTCAACTTTGGGCCCCCGCGGCATGGATAAAATGCTAGTTGACAGTATGGGCGATGTCGTGATTACGAACGACGGAGTCACGATTTTGAAAGAAATGGAAGTTGAACACCCAGCAGCGAAAATGATAGTAGAGGTCGCCAAGACTCAGGATGAACAAGTCGGAGATGGGACGACAACAGCTGTAATAGTAGCGGGAGAACTGCTGCATCAGGCCGAGCGACTCTTGGATCAAACCATCCACCCGACCATAATTGCTAGTGGTTATCGGCTCGCCGCAGAGAAGGCACAGGAAATTTTGGAGGAAATATCAGAACCGCTGAAAATAGGAGATGACGCACTCCTAAAAAAGATAGCAATGACTGCTATGACCGGAAAAAAGGCCGAAGGTTCTATGGAGAAATTGGTAGATTTGACGGTTGGGGCTGTTAAACAGATAGTTGAAAAAACCGACACCGGCAACGTCGTGGATATTGATTACATTGGCGTGGAGAAAAAAGCTGGAGAGAGCACCAATGACTCTCAGCTAATTAAAGGAGTAATTTTGGACAAGGAACGAGTCCATCCAAGTATGCCAAAAAGAGTTAAGAACGCGAAAATAGCGCTAATAGATTGCGCTCTTGAGATAGAGAAAACAGAAACCGACACCGAAATCAGGATAACAAGCCCCGACAAGCTGCGCGCTTTCTTAAATGAGGAAGAATCGATTCTCAAAAAAATGGTAGATAAAATAGGGGCTACCGGGGCAAATGTTGCCATATGTCAAAAGGGCATGGATGATGTCGCACAGCACTTTTTAGCCAAGAGCGGAGTTTATGCTGTCAGACGAGCGAAGAAATCAGATATGGAGAAGCTCTCGCGCGCCACAGGAGGTAACGTCGTAACCAACCTTGATGACCTGACTGTAAATGATTTAGGTAAAGCAGGCCTGGTGGAAGAGCGGAAGATTGGCGATGACAAGATGACATTTGTAGAGGATTGCGATGATCCAAAGGCCGTAAGCATATTAATTCGTGGTGGCACCGAGCACGTGGTGGATGAGGTGGAAAGAGGAATGCATGACGCCCTATGTGTCGTGGCTGCAGCAATAGAGGATGGCAAATATATGATGGGTGGAGGATCGCCCTACATTGAGTTAGCTAAAAAACTGCGTGATTACTCAGAAACAGTTGGCGGGCGAGAAGCGCTGGCGATTAATACTTTCGCCAACGCGGTCGAATACATCCCCCGGACCTTAGCAGAGAATGCAGGACTGGACACTATAGATATTTTAGTCGAACTCCGAGCGAAACATGAAAAACCTGACGGCAAATTCTTCGGAGTCAATGTTCTAAAGGGCAAAGTAGTGGACATGTCTAAGGAGGGCGTTGTCGAGCCGCTGCGCTCGAATACCCAAGCTGTTAAATCGGCGGGCGAGGCTGCGATAATGATATTAAGAATAGACGATGTGATTGCTTCTTCAAAGCAAGGAATGTCACCGCCAAGAGGCCCACCAGGTGGGATGGGCGATGAAGGCGAAGATTAGCCTATCGGACAAATACGACGGCCGCCAAAGCAGCGCCATGGTTTTCCACGACGTGGCCAGCTGAAATCGAGGTAACTTTCGAAAGTTCGAGGCCGCGACTTTCCATCATATATTTGACCATCGCTTCCGCAGTCCGACCCGCCATCTTCTGAGTTATCCCTATGTCGTGGTATTCAGAAATCATCCCGTGAGAATTTTTGCCTATGGCTATTCCGACTGCAGCAGCGATCTTCTGGCCAGGAGTGGAACTGCACATGTATGATATCACAATGGGGGCAATGGTTCCCGCCTCTAATTTTGACCACTTGAACAATTTACAATCGGCGGGCCAAATACTCGAAACTTTAACGAGGTTGAGTTCAGCGATCCCTGCCTTCCTTAGCGCATTATCGAAGGCCAGGAGATCAAATGGGCCATCGGCATTAGCCGCGACCAACGCAGCTTCTTGTGGAACATCCCACATTTTCATCCCATTACCCGAGGTCTATGGGTCAACTTCTCCAGAAGCATGCCCTCTATTTTTATAGGGAGATTACGTTTCGCTATTTTTATAGCTTCACTAAGTTTTGATTCGTGTTCAGCATAAATTTCGAAGAGTGGTTCACCTTTTTTAACCTTACCCTCCTTTTTACGCAGCATCTTTATGCCGGCGCCCTTATCCCGAGGTGATCCCGCAGCCCGCGCTATTTCGTTAATGCGACGATTATAAATCTGAGTCACATAACCCGAATATGGAGCTAGTATGGTCTCTTTCTTGCTACCAATGGTAATATCCTCGGTCCTGATATCAGGATTTCCACCCTGCGCGTTAATCATCTCGCGCATTTTCTGGTAAGCCTTCCCAGATTTAAGGATTTCATTTGCCATTTCTCTTCCCATGCCCGGAGCCGCAATGCCGCCGAGTTCAAGCATTGCCCCAGCCAAGCTCAAAGATTTCTCAACCAGACTCCCTGGTCCATTACCTTTTAGAGTCTCAAGAGCTTCCTTGGCTTCAAGCGCTGGACCAATGGTGTGCCCGACTGGTTGGCCACCATAAGTCACAGCAGCCTCGACTTGGACTTTCAGCTTATGACCGAGTTCTATAAAATCATGAGCAATGTTCCGTGCCTCATCAATGTGTTCAACTTTTGCTCCAGGCCCTGTGGGAATATCAATGAGGATGTTGTTGGCACCAGCCGCCAATTTCTTGGACATAACACTGGCAAGAAGCTGACATCGCGGGTCGATGCCAAGTTGATGCTCAGTCGTGATTATGATATCATCAGCTGGAGCCAGATTAACTGCACCTCCCCAAGCCAATACCGCCCCGACCTTATTGACGTTTCTTTTTATCTCATCGATGCCCAAGTTAACGCTGGCCAAAACTTCCATCACGTCAGCGGTCCCCGCCGCGCTCGTGATTGCTCGGCTACTTGTTTTTGGTACCAAAAGACCTCCCGCTGCAACGATGGGCACTACGACTAACGAGTACTTATTACCTGGTACTCCGCCTATGCTATGCACATCGAGCACAAGCTTGTTATCGAAGTCTATCTTTTCGCCTGTGTCTACCATCGAACGAGTTAACGCTACAATCTCTTCGATATCCATATCGCGGATGTACTCTGAAACCACAAACGCCGTCATCTCGGTTGTGCTCAAATTGCCGTCCACGATGTCGCTAACGATGGACAATATTTCATCTGGAACAAGCTTCTCGCCGCTCATCTTCTTTTTAATGGATACCACCGATCGCGGACGAGACGCGACTCCAACGGTTACTAAATCGCCTGGCTTTAGTGACATGGATTCGGTGACCTCGACGAAAGAACCCAACTCACCAGGCTGTACTAATTTTTTTGTCTCATTAGCAATTGCCACTAATGTTTTAGTTTCTGTGGTTAGTTTTATCCTATCTCCAGGAAAGTGGCCAATCTCCTGCGAGTCGCTCTCATGAATAACCACTATATTTCTCCCAGTCTCCATGTCTAGAGGCTTTGCCTTCAGTACAAATGTCTCCATATTACCAAGACTTTATTATATGTGATTTTAAGACTTAAATATTTTCCAACCCATTTTCTAGACGATCAAATGATAGAGGTTCAAGAATCGGAAATTGATGGTAAAAAATTTCATTGCATAAGGGTGGATCTGCCTACATCACCGCTGGTTGCCGTATTCGGGAAAAAAGGGTACATTATGTGTGGCTATCTGAATCTAGAAACAGCTGAAAGGTTAGGGCAGGCAGCTGTAATTATGACGGGAGTTAAGAGCTTCGGCGATATTTTGGATGGGAATGTCTCAGCAATGACAAACCAAGCGAAAAAACTCGGCGTAAAAGAAGGAATATCAGGTAGGGAAGCTATTAAGATGATATGCTAACGTTTTCGCGTGGAGACCTTTAGAGCTCTTGCGAAGGTTTCTATTTCCCTTAACATTTTTTTCTCATTCTTCAGGTTGTTCTTCACGATATTGACGAACGCACTACCGACAATAGCGCCATCCGCGTCAGCGCTCATTACCGCCGCAACGTGCTCTGCTCTAGAAATCCCAAAACCGACCGCGATCGGCAAGCTGGATATTTTCTTGACCCTTGCAATAAGAGGTCTCACGTGTTCCGACAACTTCTCCCGAGCACCGGTCACTCCAAACAAAGAAACCACATACACAAAACCGCTGGACGCCTGACAAATAAGGCCCAACCTTTCGTCATTAGTGGTCGGAGTAACAAGAAGCACCAGGTCAACCCCATATTTTTTCGCAACTTTCAATAATTCTCCGGATTCTTCTAACGGGAGGTCAGGGACTATGATTCCGTCCATTCCCGCAGATGCAAATCTCTTTATAAAATTTTCAAGTCCGGGCTTGAGTAAAATATTGTAATATGTTAAAACAATCAACGGAACTTTGCAATTCCGCCTGATTTTTTTTATGACATTCAGAGCTTTATGTGGAGTGGTGCTGGCCTTTAGCGCTCTATCTATTCCTTCCTGGATGGTGGGGCCATCAGCGATTGGATCGGAAAATGGGATACCAAGCTCCACGATGTCGGCGTGTTTGGAGAGAACTTTTACCAATCTCGGGGTTAATTCCAATCTGGGATCTCCCACTGTAAAAAATGCTATCAGGGCTCCCTCGTGCCTTTGGCGAAGTTCATCGAAAGTGGCAGAAATCCTGCTCAAGTTTTTACCTCCAAGGCCTTAGCAACCGTCTCGACATCTTTATCTCCGCGACCGGAAAGATTGACCACTATCAACTTATTCTTGAATTTTCGAGGCATTTTTTTTAGGTAGGCTATGGCGTGGGACGACTCGAGTGCTGGAAGAATTCCTTCCAGCTCCGAAAGTGACTGAAACGCCTCAAGTGCCTCTTTGTCGGTTACGGTTTTATAACGAACGCGTCTTTGAATTTTCAGCATCGCGTGCTCCGGTCCAACCCCGGGATAATCTAATCCCGCTGAGATGCTGTGGGTTGGCAATATCTGTCCAAATTTGTCTTGCATGATATAGCTGAAAGAGCCATGTAATACCCCAGTTGATCCAGTGCATAGAGGAGCGGCGTGCCTACCCGACTTAAGTCCTTTTCCTCCGGCTTCTACGCCAAAAAGTTCAACGGGGTCGTCAAGAAAATCGTGAAATATTCCAATCGAGTTGCTCCCACCTCCAACACAAGCTAAGATCGCATCCGGTAGATTACCCTCAAGCTCCAAAATCTGCTTCTTAACTTCCTTGCCTATCACTCTTTGAAAATTACGTACCATCGTGGGATATGGGTGGGGTCCGACTACAGAGCCCAGCAAATAGTGCGTTGTTTCGACGTTAGTAGTCCAGTCCCTAAGGGCTTCGTTTATCGCATCCTTTAAAGTACGCAACCCTGTGTTTACGGAGATGACCCTCGCTCCGAGCAATCTCATGCGGAATACGTTTAGACGTTGGCGCTCCATATCCACGGCGCCCATATAAATATCGCATTTCAAACCAAGCATTGCAGCGGCTGTGGCAACAGCCACTCCGTGTTGACCAGCACCTGTTTCGGCTATCACCCGTCTCTTCCCCATATGCTCTGCAAGGAGAGCCTGGCCAATAGTGTTATTGATTTTGTGAGCACCAGTCATTGCAAGGTCTTCGCGCTTTAGGTAAACCTTCATCCCAACCTTTTTCGATAGATTTTTTGTAAAATACAGCGGGGTGGGTCTTCCAGCGTATTGCCGAAGAAGTTTATCGAACTCAGCCTTAAACTTCCCATCATCTAATATGTTGGAGTAAGCTTCTTCCAGCTCTCTGAGTGCGGGCATTAATACCTCGGGAACGAACTGCCCCCCAAATACTTCAAACTTTCCCTCAACTGGAAATTTATCCTTATATATCATGCACTTCTCACCGCCTCTATGAATTTACGCATCAGCTCGAGATCTTTACCCCCATGCTTGAATTCCACTCCTGAAGCCACATCGACCCCATCAGGCTTAATTAACCTGATAGCATCGACAACGTTCGAATGATTTAGACCGCCTGCAAGGAACATCGGCTTGTTCACCCCGGCCCTTATATTTCGGCTGATAGACCAATCGTGAGTTACACCTGTACCGCCACCCGTGTGACCCTTCGTATCGACCAGAAGAATGTCAGCAACTGCAGCCACCTGAATCGCGTTTTCAATCACCTCTCGACGATCACCTTCCTGAACAGATACGGGGGCAACCATAATGAGGCCAGCCCCTAATTTCTTTTTAACCATCAAAATTTCCTCTAGAGAGAAGGTAAGATGTATCTGAAAGTAATCTGGTCTCAAGATATTTTCCATCCTCGACAAGTCCTCTGGGCTCTCTGGACTTACTACTGCGACCTTTGATACTCCCTGCGTTGCTGCGTTCAGAACATCCCTTGCACGCTCGATGTTCAGAAAACGACGGGACCCGGGCACCATAACGGCTCCCACCATATCCACACCCAAATCGCACGCGAGTTTAACTTCATCGGTTTTTGTAAAGCCACATATCTTTACCTTCAAATTTTCACCTCGCTTTAACCAGCGACCTGACCTTTCCTTCGATATCTTCATCATTCATTATGGATGTACCCACCAGAACTGCGTCAGCTCCAGAATCGATCATTTTTCTTGCATCCTCAGGAGAATTTATGCCGCTCTCACTAACAAGCGTGGCTTCTTCTGGCACCAGTGAAGAAAGTTTAACCGTGCAATCCAAGTCTATGGCAAGTGTTTCCAAATCTCGGTTGTTCACTCCTATTAATTTAGCACCCATAGCCAATGCTCTCTTTAGCTCATTTTCATTGGTCACCTCAACCAAACTTTCCATCCCAATATCTTCCGCAAGCATCATGAACTTCTTAAGTTTATTTCCTAAAATCTTGATAATCAATAGCACAACATCGGCTCCAAACTGAGCTGCTTCGTAAATTTGGTAATCTCCTAAAACGAAATCCTTGTAAAGCAGCGGGGCATCTGTAATATTACGGATTTCTTTTATGAAGGCTGGATCACCTTTGAAATATCTCGGCTCAGTCAAGACGGATAATGAAATCGCCCCCCCGCGCAACATTGATACTGAAACGTCCACTGGATTAGCTTTAGGTTTAATTTCTCCGCTTGACGGGGAAGCACGCTTTATTTCGGCGATTACTGGAAGATTCGGAGCTCTTTGAATAGTATCGACTAAACTATGCCTTGGATGATAATTGAGACTTTCTAGGCTAATGGGGTTTATTTTTTCACGACGGCGAACGTCCATTCGCACGGTTCTTATGATATCTCCTAAAACGTTCAAAAAGACGCCTCCAACTTTCTCAACCTTGACACATCTCCGCCAGTTGCCTCCACCAGCTGAATAATTTTTTCGTGAGCTCGCCCTGAATCAATTGCAGTAGCCGCCGTAGATAAACCAGCATGAAGGTCACGTGCCTCTTTTGCCACCACGATGGCTGCTGCAGAATTTAGAAGGAGTATGTCTCGAAGAGGACCTCGTTCGCCCCGTATGGCACGTAAGATCATGTGCAAGTTTTCGTTTAATCCAATTCCGGAGATCAAGTCAGGAGTGACACGCTCTATGCCGAAGTCTTCCGGTTTAATTGTATATGTCCTAACTATTCCTTTTTCCAGCTCCGATATCTTGGTCTCACCCACCGTAGAGATTTCATCCAGACCGTCTAATCCATAGACCACCATCGCTCGCTCACATCCGAGGTTTTTCAATACCTCTGCCATCTTCTCCGTCAGCGTCCCATTAAATACACCAACAACTTGTGCTTTGGCGCCAGCTGGATTAGTGAGAGGGCCGAGGACGTTGAAAACGGTACGGATACCGATTTCCTGACGGGCTACAGCCGCATGTTTCATAGACCTGTGAAAAATCTGGGCAAACATGAAACCGATTCCGACTTTCTCTATGCAATTCTTAACCGCCTCGGGAGACAAATCCAACCTAACTCCAAGAGCTTCCACCACATCAGCGCTACCAACTTTACTCGTTACTGAACGATTCCCATGCTTAGCTATTTTAACGCCGGCACCAGCTGCTACAAACATGGCTGCAGTGCTTATGTTGAACGTCTTTATAATATCTCCACCAGTACCACAAGTATCGACAAGCAAACCATCCACCTTTGGATTTATTCCCGCCGCAAACTCTCGCATGACTCTTGCAAACGCGGTTATCTCGTCGACCGTTTCGCCTTTCATTCTTAGCGCGGTTAGGAATGCACCAACCTGAGCTGATGTCGACTCCCCGGACATGATATGTTTCATAGCTGCTTGGGCTTCTCGCCCGAGAAGATCCTTTTTTTCTATCAGTTTTTCAATTGCCGTTCTTAACGAGTTCATTTAACCATGCCCAAGAAATTCTTCACGATTAACTTTCCGTGCGTAGTCAATACAGATTCCGGGTGGAACTGTACGCCCAAGATTGGATACTCAACGTGTTCAAGACCCATGATCTCTTGATCTTCATCTGCAGTCACTGCCGTTATCTTTAGCTCATCCGGCAAAGTTGTGCGGTCCACGGCAAGGGAGTGGTACCGCGTGGCCTCGAACGGGTTCGGGACGCCTTTGAAAAGGGCGCTCCATTCGTGGTTGATTTTTGAGACCTTTCCGTGCATGAGCCTCTTCGCCTGTACGATGCGACCACCGAAAGCGTGGGCCACGGCTTGATGCCCTAAGCAGACCCCCAAAATGGGGATTTTTTTGCCTAGCTTCAATACAACTTCGACTGAAATACCTGCTTCTTTGGGCGTTTTTGGTCCCGGAGAAATCAATATCCTGTCCGGTCTACATCGCTCGATCTCTTCAATAGAGTCACGGTTAGTAAAAACCATGGGATCTGCGCCAAGTTCTCCGATGTATTGAACTAGGTTGTACACGAAGCTATCTATATTGTCAATGACCGCCACCAGCATTCAAACACCTGCTGCACTTAGCAACGCCCTCGCCTTGTTTTCGGTTTCTAGGTGCTCCAATCTAGGAACAGAGTCTGAGACTATCCCGGCTCCCACCTGAATAAATCCGCTCCCTTTTTCAACAATTAGAGTACGAATTGTGATCGCCAGATCTGCGTTTCCTTGTGGGCTAAAGGAACCTATGGCTCCTGCATAGATCCCCCTCCGCGTCGGTTCCAGTTCGTCTATTATCTCCATGGCCCGAACCTTTGGTGCTCCGGTTACAGTTCCAGCTGGGAAGGTAGCGCGCAAAGCATCGAAAGCGTCCTTCTCATCCGACATCTTACCTCGAACATCTGTCACCAAGTGCTGTACATGACTGTACTTCTCCACCTTCATGAAATTAGATATCTCAACAGAACCGAATCTAGAGACTCGCCCAATGTCGTTTCGCCCCAAGTCGACCAGCATTATGTGCTCAGCTTGCTCCTTCTCATCGACACGTAACTCCCGCTCCATAATCTCGTCATCAATTTCGTTCCTCCCTCGCCGCCTAGTTCCAGCTATTGGGCGAGTATGCACATTTTGGCCCCCTACTTTTACCAAAATTTCCGGACTTGAACCTACAATACTCCGCTCTGGAAAATCCAGGAAGAACATATATGGGGACGGATTGATATGCCTTAGGTTGAAGTAGAAATGCTCCAAGGGCGGCGCGGGTTTAAGCTCGATTCTCCGAGAAAGAACCGATTGAATTATATCTCCTCGTCGGATGTACTGTTTTATCCTACCCACCTGGGCTTCAAATTCAACTTTTGATGTATTTGATCCGAGAGAAATTTTTCCATTGCCTTCATTTTGTGGTTGTACTTCTCTCGCTGACTCCAGTTCTTTTAATTTACTTAATGAGTAATCATATGCCTCCCCTACACACGTCTCTTCTGTGAGAAGCATCAATGAGCATTGATGTGTCTTTTTCCGTGCATGGTCTAAGATAATCATCCGCTCTGGAAATATGAACTCAAAATCTGGATGATCCAGATCATCTACAGTATGGTTCCCTACATCGACCAGAGATCGGACATAATCGTATGCGATGTATCCCACCAAACCGACTACATAGCTGGAGAAATCTTCAGGCATTTTGGTCTCGATTAGTCCCAAGATTTCCTTTAAAAACTCCAGAGGGTCATCTTTTCTTGAAATTTTCTCTGTAATCTCAACAAGATCTTGTCTGCCAATAACTTGGCAATCGTTACCCTTAGCCTTTATGTATAAATGAGGATCACACCCCATTACCGAATAACGCGCAATTTCACCCGGACCATCAGCGGATTCTAATAAATAGCTTGGTCGAAAGGTGCGACGCAAACTGAAATATAGTTTAGCGGGATCTGGACAACCGTCGAAAGTCCTAACTAAGGGCAACAAGCATGGTCTTTTTAGCCCTTCCGCCAGTTTATCTACTTTACTTGCAGTGAATCTTCTCAAAGCCAAACACCCTAATTATCTACATAATTTTGCATTTGTACTATTTAAGACTTTAGTGTACAATTTTATCCATTAATCGCTAAACTCCATATTATCGGTACCTTTTTGAATCACCGATAGTTTTTAGGTGATTTTACCCGGCTGTTGTATATCAAAATAAACCATTTCTGTTCCAAAAATAAAAGAATAATTTTTTTTTACTGCGTCTCCGAGCTCATTTTCACCTTTGAACGCTCCCAATTTGAATAACTTAGCGCCGATTAATAGATTTGTCACGTTTAATAATTAATTTTAAAATATTTAAACACGGTCGAAAAATAGACAAATGGTAGAATCGATTGCAAGCGAACGATATTTACGAAGAAAAGATACTATCTAAAGAAAGCACAGGATTATTTGGCACCGTCGCAGCTGTCCTCTTTTTTGCATTTGTTTACCAGATTTTTATTGGTCCAATCGGAACACGTCCTGCTCCGAACTGGGTCTTCTTAGTCATGTCTCTCCTTTTTCTGGGAATTGCGATTAACTTTAGTAGATTGAGGATAAGAATTGCCCCTGAATCTATGATCGTTGGTTATGGAATTCTTAAGTACGCAATCCGCCGGGAAAATATCGAGGACTGTTATTTGGATAAAGCTTCAGCTACACGATACGGAGGATGGGGCATCCGTTTAGGGAGAGTCGGAGGAGAATGGAAACTTGTCTATAATATCATAAGAGGTCCTCAATTGGTGCTATTATTGAAAAAAGGCAGATTTAAGAAGTTAGTTTTTTCAACAAAAAACCCAGAAAAAGTGATGATGCTAATAAAGCGAGGGATAGGGCAGCATAGTTTGAGCGAATCATAAGCCATACATCATTGGGTCCACGTTCAGAGTCCCTTATAAAAGGTAATAAAAAATTGAGTGAGCTGATTTTCTCAAATTTCAACCGAATTTATGTGCAGTCCGACAAATTTTTTTTAAACCAGAAGACTCATGTACTAACATATTCTTATGCCTGCAAAATGTATGATGAATAGGAAAAGTATGACAAGTAGTAATACGAAAAAGAAAAAAGATTCTGGGCCCAAATTCTATGGCTCCGCAACGGTGGGGATAAAGGGGCAGATAGTGATTCCCCCTAAGTTAAGGAAAGATATAGATATCAAAATCGGCGACACGCTTATTTTTATCAGCAGAAGTGAGGGAGGAGACGGATTTGGAGCCATTAAACCAGAATCACTGTTACTTATGCAAAAAAAGTTCGAAAAGTTTCAGAAGCAAATGATTGGAAAATAAGTGGCGAATGGAATGCGCGAAGTCGTCAATATTCGTGATGTTAGCAAAATTTACGATATGGGCAAAGTGAAATTTCAGGTATTAAACAAAATTAATTTAAGTATAAAGTCTTCGGATAAGGTCTCCATAATAGGTCCGTCTGGTTCTGGCAAATCAACCTTGCTCCATCTAATAGGATTATTAGATAAGCCCACGAAGGGAAAAATTTTAATCGATGGAGTGAATGCTTCAAAGCTTGACGATACGAAACTGGCGTTGATAAGGAGGAAAAAAATTGGGTTCGTCTTTCAATTTTTTTACCTCATACCAACCTTAACCGCGCTTGAAAATGTAGAATTGCCGATGATATTTGCTGGCACGAGAGAGCGAAAAAGGAGAGAGAAAGCTAGTGAACTTCTCAGACTAGTGAATTTGAAGGAAAGGGCAAAACATAGACCAGCGGAGTTAAGCGGAGGAGAAAGACAGAGAGTCGCCATCGCCAGGTCTATCGCCAACGACCCAAAAATCGTCCTGGCAGATGAGCCAACTGGAAATTTAGATTCAGCATCTGGAAAGGAAATTATCGATGTATTGTTGAAATTAAATCATGAAAAAGGAGTAACTTTGATAATTATCACTCATGACTTGAAGATAGCGAATAATACGGATAGAAAGATTTATTTGAGAGACGGAAAAATAGTGAAAGATGAGAGGCGAAAAAATTGAAAAAAATAATCCCCGTGATGTTTGCATCGGCGTTTGTTCTAATGTCGGTTTTTTCAGGTGCTACCTTAGTTTCGGCGACTGATGATTCGTTGAACATAAGCTGGATCCTTCTCGATAATTTTCTAAGACCTGACGGTGAAACTACGCTATTTCTCACCCTTGAAAATCCTACCGAGAACGAAATATTTGAAGTAGATTTTGACCTCGAAACAGGTCCCGACATTACCGTATCTCCATCTAAATTCAGCGTTAGTATTTCCGAAAGGGAGATTCAAGTCATCTCCTCTAGAGTCGTCGCTAACGAAAACGCTGTATCCGCCAACTCTTACATAAAGATAAAGGCAACTTATCGTGTTGGCTCTACAGTCGGGTTAGAAAGGGATCTAACAGTTTTGGGCACCGTAGTTATAAAAACAGTCCCGCTACTGCAAATCGAAGGAATCAAGTACAATCCGGACAATATAGAACCTGGAAGTAACGTCGAGATTTCTTTTAATGTAAAAAATTATGGTGATGGAAACGCCAAGGATGTAATCGTTGCCCTTGATCAAACTGCTGGGCTTTTCACTACAGAATTGGGTGAGAAGTACATAAGCAAAATCAAATCGAATGGGACAACTTTGGTTGCCTTTCCGTTAACAATCAATAAGGACTTAAGCGCTGGTTCTTATTCTTTTCCCATATCGTTGACCTATAAGGATGAAACAAAAAACAAAATTTATTCGAGCACGACTCCAACCAGCTTGAGGATCTATGGAAAATTCAACCTCATAATAACTTTAGGATCACAAGAGCCAATGGCAAGTGGGACAATCGGTGAAC